>JBFXHW010000061.1:0-11589 GCA_050176605.1 Sphingobium sp.
CATCATCCGGTCCGTCGCGGTCGAGATGGGCTGGCAGGCCGAGCGTGTCTACAAGGGCGGCATGCGCAACGCGGTGCAGTCGCTTTCCGTGGCGGCCAGCCCGCACATCCTCTTCGTCGACATGTCCGAATCGATCGATCCGCTGACCGATATCAACGGTCTGGCAGAGGTCTGCGAGCCGGGTACGATCGTCATCGCCTGCGGTCAGGTGAACGACGTCCGCCTCTATCGCGACCTGTTGGCAAGCGGCATTCAGGATTATCTACTGAAGCCCCTCAACACCGAACATTTGCGGGACTCGCTCGCCAATGCGCAGGCGGCGTTCCTGACGCCGCGGCAGGACGCTTCGGAAGCGCATCCCCATGTCGCCACCGCTGTGATCGGCGTGCGCGGCGGCGTTGGCGCCTCTACCTTTGCGACATCGCTTGCCTGGCTGCTTTCCGATCAGGCAAACCGCTCGACCGCACTGCTCGACCTCGACCTGCATTTCGGCACCGGCGCGCTGACGCTGGATCTGGAACCGGGCCGCGGCCTGATCGACGCGATCGAAAATCCGAGCCGCATCGACGGCCTGTTCATCGAGCGCGCCATGGTGCGCGCATCGGACAAGCTGGCGATCCTTTCCGCCGAAGCGCCGATCCATCAGCCGATGCTGACCGACGGCGGCGCCTTCCATCAGCTGGAAGAGGAATTCCGCTCGGCATTCGAATGCAGCGTGGTCGACCTGCCGCGCCACATGCTGATCCAGTTTCCCCAATTGATGGCCGATTTCAACATCGCCATCGTGGTGACAGAGGTCACGCTGGCGGCCGCGCGCGACACCATCCGCCTTCTGTCCTGGCTCCGCTCGAACGCGCCGCACGTAAAGGTGCTGGTCGTGGCCGACAAGGTACAGCCGGGCGCGCTGGAAATCTCGCGCAAGGATTTCGAACAGTCGATCGAACACAAGATCGACATCACTCTGCCCAATGACATGCGGCTCGCCGCGCAGGCCGCCAAGCTCGGCAAGCCGCTGGCAGAGGTCGCGCGGTCGAGCAAGCTCGGCCAGGCTTATAAGGACGTTCTCGGCCATGTTCTCGAATTGGCGGAGGACGAAGTCGAGGCGAAGGGCAGGAAGGGCGGCTCGCTGCTCGGCAAGCTCGGCGATTTCAAGCTGTCGCTGCCCAAGCTTCCCACCAAGGCCAAACAGGACGCGAACTGACGCGACATTGCATCGCGCGAGCGGGGTAAACTGAACCGATGGATCCGAAACTGCTCCTCCTCATCCTCATGCTGGCCAGCGTGGCGATGATGCTGGTCTTTGCCTTTGCCGGTCCGTCGGTGGCCAAGGCGCAGGCACGCCGCCTCGCAACGGTCGCCGCCCGGCACAGCTCATCCGGCGAGACCCAGATCGAGGCGCGCATGCGCAAGGCGATCGCCACCCAGGCCAAGTTCGAGGCGACCGCGCTGACGTCGCTGATCCCCAATCCGGAAAACCTGTCCAAGCGCCTGCGCATGACCGGCAAGAAATGGACGCTGAATCAGTATATGATGGCCTGTGCCGCGCTTACCGTCGGCGTCTTCGCCGTCGGCCTGTTGCGCGGCTGGGCGCCGCTGACGGCCCTGTTCGTCGGCACGGCGGCGGGCCTTGGCCTTCCCCACAAATATGTCAGCATGATCATCGAAAAGCGCGTCAAGAAGTTCACGACGAACTTCCCTGACGCGCTGGAACTGATGGTGCGCGGCCTGCGCTCCGGTCTGCCGATCGCCGAGACGCTGAACGTGGTCGCAACCGAGGTTCCCGGCCCGGTGGGCGAGGAATTCAAGCTGGTGAACGAACGCATCAAGATCGGCAAGACCATGGATCAGGCGTTGATAGAGACGGGCGAGCGGCTGGGCACGGCCGAATTCCAGTTCTTCTGCATCACGCTGAACATCCAGCGCGAGACCGGCGGCAACCTCGCTGAAACGCTGGCGAACCTCGCGACCGTGCTGCGCCAGCGCGCGCAGATGAAACTGAAGATCCGGGCCATGTCGTCGGAAGCCAAGGCCTCGGCCTGGATCCTCGGCTGCCTGCCGTTCGTCGTCTTCGCGCTGATCAGCTGGATCAACTTCAACTATATGTCGCCTTTCTTCACGGCCGATCCGAACGGCCTGTTCGGCCTCAGCCTGATGCAGGTGACAGGTATTGGCGGCATGTGCTGGATGAGCATCGGTGTGTTCATCATGGCGCAGATGATCAACTTCGAGATTTGAGACCATGGGCCCGACTCCTCCTGCCAGCTCCACGCTTTTCGGCCTGACCGCGACCGACGTCGCGACCTTGCTGGCCGCGCTCGCCACGCTTGCCGTTCTCGTGGCCATGTATGCCGCGGCAACGGTGCGCGACCCGATGGCCAAGCGGGTGAAGGCGCTGAACGAGCGGCGCGAACAGTTGAAGGCCGGCATCACCGCCTCCACCGCCAAGCGCCGCGCCAAGCTGGTGCATCAGCGCGACAGCACCGATCTGATGCGCACCCTGCTGCAGAAGATGAAGGTGCTGCAGGACGACCAGTTGCAGGTCGCGCAGAAGAAACTGGCGCAGGCGGGCATCCGGTCGAAAGACCTTGCCATCGCCGTCATTTTCGGCCGCATGGCCCTGCCGATCGTGTTCGGCGGCGGTGCCGCGGTCCTGCTCTACATCGTCGGCGCCTTTCCCGAGTGGAGCGATCTGAAGCGTTTCATGGCGTTCGCCGCCGCGCTGCTGATCAGCTACAAGGCGCCCGACATCTATCTGTCGAACCTCATCAGCAAGCGTTCGGCGGCGATCCGCAAGGGCATACCGGACGCGCTCGACCTGCTCGTGATCTGCGCCGAGGCCGGCCTCACCGTCGATGCCGCGTTCGGCCGCGTTTCCCGCGAGCTGGGCCGCGCCTATCCCGAACTGGGCGACGAGTTCCAGCTGACCGCGATCGAGCTTTCCTTCCTGACAGAGCGGCGCCAGGCGTTCGAGAACCTCGCCAACCGCGTCGACCTGGAGGCGCTGAAAGGCGTGGTCACCACCATGATCCAGACCGAGAAATATGGTACGCCGCTCGCCTCCGCGCTGCGCGTGCTCTCGGCCGAATTCCGCCACGAGCGCATGATGCGCGCCGAGGAAAAGGCAGCGCGCCTGCCCGCGATCATGACCGTGCCGCTGATCCTCTTCATCCTTCCGACGCTGTTCGTCGTCATTCTCGGCCCGGCGGCCTGCTCGATCAGCGAAAAGCTCTGACCTTTCCGGTTGCAAGGCATCGGCCGCGCCGCCCATAACGGGCCGCGCGGGAGGCGCTGGCCATGAATGACATCATCGATGCAACCGGGCCGCTTGTCCGCTGGAGCAGCGACAAGGCGAGCTGGTATTTCATCCTCCTGACCGGAGATGTGGTGGGCGAGATCCACTTTGCCGCGATGGGCCGCACCGGCGGCTTCGGATCGGTTCGGGTAACCGCCATGATCGGCGGATCGCGCTGGCAGACCTCGCTCTTTCCCGATCGCAAGAGCGGCGGCTTCGTCCTTCCGGTAAAGGCCGCGATCCGCAAGGCCGAGGCGCTGACGGAAGACATGCGGATCGACGTGAAGCTGCAGATTTAGGGTGCGGTTCGGCAGACAGACTGTCCGAATACGACAACATTGCGGACATCCGTGTCATCTGCCATTTTCCGATGATGCACAAATGGGCTTTCTTCGGACTACTGGTATTTTTGTTCGCCGTTTTCAGTGACCCTTCGTTGGGTCAGGGCAGAAAATTAAGTCAGAGTGAACGAGAAACCTGCTTGGCTGACAATGGCGACATTGCAATCATGGGCCTATCGGGGAATGAGGGATGTGTTCGACCGACGTCAGATGCTGGAAAGCGCTGCACGGACGGATCGCAATGTGAAGCCGGTTGCTACGTTGTCGACAGGAAGCCGGATTTTCGTTGGCCGAAAGCGAATACCAAAGTGACGGGCATCTGTGCCGCAACCGATTATGGTTTCGGTTGTCGAGCAGCAGTAATCAACGGACGCGCTACTGCTGCTATGTGCACGGATTGAACGTCCGCTTCCCACCCGATCAGGACATGCTGTCCCAAATACCCCGCCCTAATCCCGCGCGAGCGCGCAGGGCGTGATCTCTTCCGGCCGGGGGCGGCCACCCATGATGCGGAAGCGCGCGACATAGCCGCCCGCCGTCGGCTTCTGGTCTAGGCTCACGAGCTGATATCCCACCGCTGTGAACTCGCAGCGCAAGAGGCGCGGCGGCGTGCCGTGCTGTTCGGTCGGCCGGTCGGCATCGACGACGATCACCTCGCCATCCGGTTTCAGCGCGGGCCGCATGTGCCAGAGAAAGGCGTAGGGCTCCTCGATCTCGTGATACATGTGGACGAGGAAAATGCGGTCGAAGCTGTTGTTCGGCAATCTGGGGTTGTCCGGCGCGCCCAGCCGCACGCTGACATTGTCCCATGCCTCGCGGTTGATGCGCTGGCCCAGCGCGTCGATCACTTCGGCCACGATATCCTCGGCCAGCACCCGGCCGTCCTTGCCGACGCGCTCGGCGAGCCGCACCGTATAATAGCCCTCGCCCGCGCCGATATCGGCAACCGTCATTCCCGGCTTTACACCGGCCAGTTTCATGATCTCGGTGGCCTCGCCAGCCCGGTCGCGCGCCTCCTCGCTGGCATAGCGGGTCGAAACGATCGGCGCGACCGGCCGGTCGGCGCGCGGAAACTCGCGCGCACTCTCGCGGCGGTCACTGTTCGATCCCCCCGGCAGCCAGTCGCAGGCGGCGAGCGGCGCGAGCGCCGCGATGAAAAGGGCAGCCGACGCGGGCGCCAGCCTCAATCGACGTCCTCCACCTCGACCTTTTCGCCGGTCACGCGCTGCGACAGCGCCGCCGCCATATACGGGTCGAGCGCACCGTCGAGCACATCGTCGGGCGAGGTCGAAACCACGCCGGTGCGCAGGTCCTTCACCATCTGATAGGGTTGCAGCACATAGGACCGGATCTGGTGGCCCCAGCCAATCTCCGTCTTGGCGGCATATTCGCCGGATGCGGCCGCCTCGCGCTCCGCCAGTTCCTTCTCGTAAAGCCGCGCCTTCAGCATGTTCATCGCGGTTGCGCGGTTCTTGTGCTGGCTGCGGTCGTTCTGGCAGGCGACGATGATGTTGGTCGGGACGTGGGTGATGCGCACCGCGGAGTCGGTGGTGTTGACGTGCTGCCCGCCCGCGCCGGACGCGCGATAGGTGTCGATCTTGAGGTCCGCCGGGTTGATCTCGATGTCGATATCGTCGTCGATCACCGGATAGACCCAGACCGAGCTGAACGAGGTGTGCCGACGCGCCGAGCTGTCATAGGGGCTGATGCGCACCAGCCGGTGAACGCCGCTTTCCGTCTTGGCATAGCCATAGGCGTTCTCGCCCTTTATCAGCAGGGTCGCGGACTTGATGCCCGCCTGCTCGCCCGCCTGATAATCGACGACCTCGACCTTGTAACCGCGCTTTTCCGCCCATCGCTGATACATGCGCTGGAGCATTTCCGCCCAGTCCTGGCTCTCCGTGCCGCCGGCCCCGGCATGGATTTCGAGATAGGTGTCGTAGCTGTCGGCCTCGCCGGCGAGCAGCGCCTTGATCTTGTCCTCGTCGGCCTTTTCGGCGAGCGCGGCAAGGCCCGCCACCGCCTCCTCGGCCAGCGCGTCGTCGCCCTCGGCATCGGCCATCTCGATAAGCTCGATCGAATCGGTCTTTTCCCGCTCGATCGCGCGGGTCGCGGAAATGGCGGCATCGAGACGCGTGCGTTCGCGCATCACCTCCTGCGCCTTCTTCTGGTCGTCCCACAGGGTCGGATCCTCGACGCGCGCGTTGAGCTCGTCGAGCCGCCGCACCGCGCGGTCCCAGTCGAGAAAACGGCGCAGCAGGTCCAGCGCTGCATCGATACGGTCTACATAGGCTTGCGCTTCGGCGCGCATTTCATGATCTCCAGTCGGAAAAGCTCGAACGGACGAGCCTTGGGGTCACAACCCCTTAATATATGCCGCCTTCGCGCTGCAAGAACTCGCTGTCGCGCCCGCCCGCCTGTCCACGGCCCGCCTGGCCCCGCTGCTCTGCGGCGGCCTGCGCCTCGATCTCTTCCTTGCGGATCGTGCGGCGCGGCTCGGTCGCGGGCTTGAATGCCTCCCAGATGACGGCGGGCTTCGGGTCGCCCTCGTCGGGCCACACGCCGTAAACGCGCTTGCCCGACCGGCGGTCGATGCGGATCATGCGGATGCCCGCCGGCGCGACGAACGGCGTCTTTGGCATCGTCTCCAGAATCGGCGCCATCGCCTGTTTCCAGATCGGCGCCGCGATCCGTCCTCCCTGCGCATATCCGCCCATGGAGCGCGGCGTATCAAATCCCAGATAGACGCCCGCGACCAGATCGGGCGAACCGCCCACGAACCACACGTTGGTCGGGCCGTTGGTGGTGCCGGTCTTGCCGAACAGCGGACGCTTCAGATCGGCGAGCACCGTGGCCGTGCCGCGCTGGATCACGCCCTCGGTGATATGCACGACCTGATAGGCGGTCATCGGGTCCATCGCCTGACGACCCTCGGCGCCGAATCGCGGCATGGGCTTGCCGTCCCAGTCGGGCGCGTTGCACCCGCTGCAGGCATGCCAGTTCTGCGGCCAGATCACCTTGCCGTGCCGGTCCTGCACATAATCCATCAGCTTGGGCGCCATCAGCCGCCCATGATTGGCGAGCGCGGCATAGGCGTTGACCATGCGCTCCACCGTGGTTTCCCCCGCGCCGAGCGCAAAGGCGAGATAGGGCTGATAGTCGCCGATGCCCATCGTCTTGATCGTGCGGACGACGCGTTCCATCCCGGTCTGGGAGGCGGCGCGCACCGTCATCAGGTTGCGCGACTGCTCGACGCCCCATCGCATCGTCTGCGGCCCGGCGCCGCTGCCGCCGAAATTGCGGAAGCACTTTTCGCCCAGGCTTGCCGACTGCCAGACGCAGAACGGCCCGTCGACGATGATGGTCGCGGGCGTCATCCCGTTGTCGAGCGCGGCGGCATAGACGAACGGCTTGATCGTGGAGCCGGGCTGACGCATCGCCTGCGTAGCGCGATTATAGGAGGAAAGACGGGAGTCGAACCCTCCCTGCATCGCGTGGATGCGAGCCGTCTTGACGCTTTCGACCACCATGCCGCCAGATACTTCCGGGATGTTGCGCAGCGCATAGCTGCCTCCACCCATGGGCTTCACGACGATCAGGTCGCCCGGTTTCATGCCGTTGAAGGCGGGGCCGCCGATCTTGCGCCAGGGCATCTGTGCGGACGAGGCGGGCAAGGTGCCGGTGGTGCCGTTGGAAAATCCGATGCGGGCCGCACCCTGCTCCCTGGATATGACCACCGCGACCTTCCAGTCCTGATAGTCGACGCTCTTGAAGCTGCTGGCGAGGCGGCTTGCCCATTTGTCGTCCATCTCGATGGTGGCGACCGGGCCGGACCAGCCGCGTCCGGAATCGAAGCGCAACAGGCCCGCGCGCAGGGCGTCGCGTACCCGTCCCTGGATCGTTGCATCATAGGGCGAGCGAATCCACAATCCGCCCGAATAGACGCTGTTCGGGCCGTCCTTCTCCGTCTCGCCATAAAGGTCGATCAGGCGGCGGCGCATTTCTTCCATATAATAGCCGCCGCTGTCGGCGCGCGCGCTGTCGAACAGCGAGGCGCCGCCCGTCGCAATCGCGCTCAGCGGCGTGGCGACTGCGGCGCGGTACTGCGCGTCGCTGATCCAGCCATTGTCGCGCATTTCGGCCAGCACCCAGTTGCGCCGCTCCAGCGCGCGCGCATGGCCCGTCTCGGTCTCTGGGCGATAGTTGGAAGGGCCCTTGGGCAGGATCGCCAGAAACGCCGCCTCGGGCAGGGTCACCTCCCCTATATCCTTGTTGAAATAGGCGCGGGAGGCCGCCTGCACGCCATAGGCGTTGCGGCCGAGGAATATCTGGTTGAGGTAAAGTTCGAGGATCTCCTGCTTCGTCATCGCATTTTCGATGCGATAGGCGAGAATCATCTCCTTGATCTTGCGCGTCGGCGAATATTCGTCGCCGATCAGCAGGTTCTTCGCGACCTGCTGGGTTATCGTCGAGCCGCCCCTTGCACGCTGGCCTGACCCGATCTTCGACACATAGTCGAACACCGCGCCGACCAGACCGGTGAAATCGATGCCATGATGGCTGAAGAAGGTCTTGTCTTCTGCCGCCAGATAGGCCCGAATCAGAACGGGAGGGAAATCGTCATATTGCAACTGGACCCTGCGTTCGCGCGCATAGCTGTACACGGGCAGTCCGTTGACGTCGCGTACCACGCTGGGAAGCGCCGGTTCATATTCGGCGAGCGCCGCCGCATCAGGCAGATCGCGTGCGAAGATCAGCCAGAAAGCGATGATCCCGAGCAGAACGACGCCGAGGGCGATGATGGCGCGCCGCCCCCAGCGGCCGGACCACAGGCGCGCGAACACGGAGCCGGTCCTTCCGACTCCGCGCCTGATACGGTAACGAATGCTTTCCTCGCCCGACGGTTCGGCTGCGGTCTCTTCCATCACGCCAAGCCCTCTAGATCATTTTCGCCGGAAGTGGGAAACGCTTTTGCGGTGAAAAATGACAGACGCGCGGGATTTGGCGGTTTTTATCGCGATCAGGGCTCAGTCGACCGCCGCGCGAAATAGACCTCGGCGGCGCGTGCGACCCCCGCGGCGATCCGTTCACGCCCGGCCGACGATGCCAGCAGGGCCGCGTCGTCCGCGCTCGATATATATCCGGCCTCCAGCAAAACGGAGGGCGTATCGGGCGCCTTGAGAACGATCAGCGACGCGAGGCGGTGATAGATACCGCGAAAATGGATGTCATTCGCCGCCTCGCGATAGAGCAGCCGGGCAAAGGACGCGGACCGTTCCATGGTCTCGCGCTGCGACAGGTCGATGAGGATGGAGGAAACCGCGCCGCTCTGATCGTCCAGATCCACGCCATTGATCACATCCGCCTTGTTCTCGCGCGCGGCAAGGCGCGCGGCCTCGCGGTCCGACGCTGTTTCCGACAATGTGTATATGGTCGCACCCCGCGCGCCGGTATTTTCGGCGGCATCGGCATGGAGCGATATGAACAGGTCCGCGCCGAGCTTGCGCGCAATTTCAGAACGTTCCTGCAGCGCGAGGAACTGGTCGTCGCTCCGGGTCAGCGCGACCCGCACGCGCCCGCCCTCGATCAGCCGGTCGCGCAACGCCAGCGCCAGCGCCAGCGTCAGATCCTTCTCACGATATCCCTTTTCCTGATTGACCGCGCCGGGATCATGGCCGCCATGGCCGGGGTCGATCACCACCAGCGGCCGCGACGGGTCGCGCGGACCGCTGACGGTCGGCAGCCGGATGCCTGGTTCGGCAGGAGGAATGGGCACGGTGATGCTGTGCCGGCGCTTGGGCGGTTCGGCAAACCGGGCGGTGGGTGCCAGGACCGGTGCGGCCGCGAACCTCCGGCCGTCGTCTGGAGCGTAAGTCGAAGCAAGCAGGGCCGGAACGAGAGCCGCAATCAGGGTCATGGCGCGACTTTTCGCTGCGCCGGGGCTTGTAGTCCAGCCGAATTAACCAAATATTTACCATGGCGGGCCGATTCAGGACCTGCATCGCGAACAAAATGGTCGGCGGCCTGTTGCCCAGCGCGACTACTGATGCTAGCGATTGTCATTGTGGTGCAGCCGCCGGACCAGGCCGGGCGCTCCGCACATTTACCGCACGACTTCCGGACCACCGGCACAGCGCGCGATTTCGACAGGTTGACGTTGCAATGAGGCATTATCCCCGATCACATCAAGGACCGCGCAGCGGCCTTGGCGCTCGGTCGGCGGTTTCGGGTTCCGGCGCCTTTGTCGGACATGCCGTTGTGGCGGAAGAAGTTTTCGCAACGATTTTCACCCCTATCAATCCAAACCGGGCCAGCCACTGCGCCGCGATCAACGCGGAGCGGCGGAACGGCCCCTTTTTCAATTGCATGGCCAGCCGGGCGATATCGCGCCGGCCCCGTCATGCCCGGAGTAATCTGAATGAACATGCGTATGCTGATCGATGCGCGCCACCGGGAAGAAACCCGTGTCGCGATCGTCAAGGGAAACCGGATCGAGGAATTTGATTTCGAATCCACTGAGCACAAACAGCTCAAGGGGAATATCTATCTGGCAAAGGTAACGCGGGTCGAACCGTCGCTTCAGGCGGCGTTTGTCGACTATGGCGGCAACCGCCACGGCTTCCTCGCCTTTTCCGAAATCCACCCCGACTATTATCAGATCCCGAGGGAGGATCGCGAGGCGCTGTTGCGCGAAGAGGCGGAACATGCTGCGGCCGAGGCGGCGCTGCACGATCAGGCCTATGAGGATGACGCTCCCGCCGACGACGAGGAAAGCGCGGCGTCCGCCGACAGCCTGGTCGAGGATGTGAGCCCCGCGGCCGGCGACGAACCCGAGCCCGAAGAGGGCGACGCCGAACAATCCGGGGACAAGCGGCGCAAGGGGCGCGGCAACGGGGACGACAGTTCCGACGAATTGCGCCGCAAGCGCATGGCGCTGCGCCGCCGTTACAAGATTCAGGATGTGATCAAGCGCCGCCAGGTGCTGCTGATCCAGGTCGTGAAGGAAGAACGTGGCAACAAGGGCGCGGCGCTGACCACCTATCTCAGCCTCGCCGGGCGCTATTGCGTGCTGATGCCCAATACCAGCCATGGCGGCGGCATTTCGCGCAAGATATCCAACGTGGCCGACCGCAAGCGGCTGAAGTCGATCATCGCCGATCTCAACCTTCCCTCCACCATGGGCTGCATCGTGCGCACGGCGGGACTGCAACGCAACAAGACCGAGATCAAGCGTGACTTCGACTATCTCGCCCGGCTGTGGGACGAGATTCGCGAGAATACGCTGAAAAGTTCGGCGCCCGCGCTGATCCACAATGACAGCGACCTTATCAAGCGCGCGATCCGCGACATCTACAATCGCGACATAGAGGAAGTGCTGGTCGAGGGCGATGACGGCTATCGCGCCGCGCGCGATTTCATGAAGCTGCTGATGCCCAGCCATGCGCGGCGTGTGAAACAATATGCCGATGCGGTTTCGCTGTTCCAGCGCCACGGCGTCGAGGATCAGCTCGCGGCGATGTACCACCCCGTGGTGCAATTGAAGTCCGGCGGTTATCTCGTCATCAACCCGACCGAAGCCCTGGTGTCGATCGACATCAACTCCGGCCGCTCGACGCGCGAGCATGGCATCGAACAGACCGCCGTCGCCACCAATCTGGAGGCAGCGCGAGAGATCGCCCGCCAGCTTCGCCTGCGCGACATGGCGGGCCTCGTCGTCATCGACTTCATCGACATGGAGCACGGCTCCAACGTCCGCAAGGTCGAAAAGGCGATGAAAGAGGCGCTGAAGGACGATCGCGCGCGCAATCAGGTCGGTCGCATTTCGGGCATCGGCCAGATGGAGATGAGCCGCCAGCGGCAGCGAACCGGCTAGCTGGAGGCCTCCACCCGCGCCTGCCCGCACTGCGAGGGAACCGGCCTCGACCGCACCGCGTCGTCCGCCGGACTTTCGGAGCT
>JBFXHW010000062.1:0-11438 GCA_050176605.1 Sphingobium sp.
GGTCGGATCGAACAGCAGCACGCGGCCATGCTGGGCGCGGAATCCGGCGGTGAGCTGCCAGTTCTCGCCCTTGATGTCATGGACGATCGCCGAGCCCGGCCATGTCAGCAGCGACGGCACCACCAGACCGACGCCCTTGCCGGAGCGCGTCGGCGCGAAACACAGCACATGCTCCGGGCCGTCATGACGAAGATAGTGACTGTCATAGCGGCCGAGCACCACGCCGTCCGGGCCGAGCAGACCGGCTCCCTTCACTTCCTCCGTCTCGGCCCAGCGGGCTGAACCGTAGGTCTCGACCTTCTTCGCCTCCCGCGCGCGCCACACCGACATGCCGATAGCGACGGCCACGGCGATGAAGCCTCCGGACGCTGCGATATAGGCGCCTTCGACGAAGATCTGTGGCGCATAGGCGTCATAGCCATACCACCACCAGAAGAAGGATGGCGGCAGGTAGATCGGGAAGCCGAACAGCCGGAACCATGGCGCGCCCAATTCAGGCTGAAACGCGAGCCGCCAGGCCACCCATTCGGTCGCGCCCCAGATGCAGGTGAGGACGATGGAGAGGACGGTGATGATCTGGCCCCACAGAATCTTGGTGGCGGGCATGGGCAATTCCTTTTGGGCAATGGGTGGTCAAAGGCCGAGGCCGCGTTTGCGGCCAAAGCTCCAGTCGATGCCGCCATCGTCGCGAGCGACGCCGGAGACATGGCGGCCGAGTTGCTTTTCGAGGGAGGGCGTCCAGGGCACGAGCTGAAAGCCGAGGCCGTCATCGATCATGGCGAAGCGACCGGAAGCGAGCGTGAAGCGCTGGCGATAGGCACCGGCGACATATTCGCCAGAGCCTGCGCGATTGAAGGGCTGGCCGGTCTCGGCGGCGAGCTTCTCGCCCAGCGCTTCCAGTTCGCGGGCGCGTAGCGTGTCGATCAGGTTGCGGGCGAAGGTGACGCGCTGACCGTTGCGGTCGGCCAGACCCTGTTCGATGAGATGCTCGGCGCGACGGTCGAGCGCATGGCGAACCTCCGCGCCGAAGCCGCCGTCCGAAAGGGCGACCGGCTCGCGGGCGATATTCTGCCGGTCAAGCCAAGTCGCCCCGGATGCCATGATCTGCCGCTCGATGTCGAGATCGGAGCGGATGGCGAGCGCGATGCGGCGTTCGCCCTTGGCATCATCGAACCGCCGCAGCTCGACGATGGAGCCCGGTGCGCTGTCACCGGCGGCGTCGAGGTCGGGCAGCTTGATGTGATGCGTGCGGCCATCGACGCCATCGACCACGGCATAGGCCGAGCCTTTAAGCTCATCGTCGAGACCACGATCGACAAGGCGGCCGACAATCGGTGTATCGAGACACTCGGCGGCAAGCACATAGCTCGCCGATCCGCGCTCGATGCCGCGCTCCGTCAATGCGCGGTGCATGCGCTTGATGATGTCGCCACGCTCGCCGAGTTCGCGCAAGGTTGCTTCGGCGCTTGCGTCGATCACCCATTGGCCGGGACCGATCTGGTCGGAGAGGCCGAGGGATTCCAGCTTGCGAAGACGACCGACCTTTTGGGCGTGATAGACGTCGGGTTGTTCGCCCGGCCATGGCGCGAGGTCGATAACGCCGGTATCGCGCGCATCGCGGACAAGCTGGCGATCGAGCTGGGTCCAGCGTTCGGCATCGACCTGGCGGTCCAGTGTGCGGCGGATGTCGAGATCGGTGCGGGGGCCGAGTTCCTGGGTGATGAGATCGCGCGCGCGGTCGCGCATTCCGTCTTTGATGTAGTCGCGGGAGATGACGAGATCCTGCCCGTCGTCACGGACGCCCCGCACGATCAGGTGAACATGCGGGTGCTCGGTGTTCCAGTGATCGACCGCCACCCAGTCCAGGCGTGTGTCCAGATCCTTTTCCATCTGGCTGACCAGATCGCGTGTGAAAGACTTGAGGTCCGCCATCTCCGCCGCGTCGTCGGGCGAGACGATGAACCGGAAGTGATGACGATCTCCCTCACATCGCTCCGCGAAGGCTTTCGGATCGGCGTCGTCTCCGCCGGGGCCGAACAGCCTTGCCTTTTCTCCGTCTCGGGTGACGCCCTCGCGGCGCAGGTAGTTGAGATGGGTCGCGAGCGGCGCGGAACGGGCGTTGTGGCGCACCACGCGCGCCTTGATGACGGCGCCGCGCGAGCGCGCGGTGATGAAACGATTGGCCTGGATGCTGGCACGCTGGCCGCGCCCGAATCGTGAGCGGTTGCCGGCAACGATCCGGCCCGAGCGTGAAACGCCGGCGCCGGCCTTCTTCGCGGCGGCGAGCGCCTGCGCGATGAAGGGGCGCGCGCGCTGTGCGCCGAAGGAGCGAATGCGGCCGGGCCGGATGCGAAACTCGGTGTCGTCGGTCATGGTCGAGACCTCGCACATCGCGCCAAATGCGGGAAATCATAACGAAATTGGCATGGCTGCGAGGTGCGGGAAACCCGCGCACCTCGCGAAAATGCGCCATAACCCCTTGAAACAACACGACCGCCACAAGCCGCACCTCTCGGCCTTTTATCCTGCCATCCTTCGGTCGTGTTGCCTGTGCTCCACCTCTGCGCTCTCTGGAATACGCCAGCGCCCGCTATCGTGCGATCGGGAACCACGGCGCTCATCGCATCGTCCCCGTATCAGCGCGGGCGACGAACAGGTCGCCGGATTGCGGCACGATGGCGGAAACATCGCGCACCGTCGGCGTCTGTCCCGCATCGGTCGAGGAGCGCTCGGCCTGCACAGGATCGGCAGCGGGGCGGCGATCCGGCTGTCCGATGAACAGCGGCGCACGGGTCCACGCCAGCGGATCGACTGCCGCCACGACGGTAGGTCTGGTCGCTCCGTTGCCGTCCAGCGCTGGTGCTACATTGGCGACATAGGCGCGGGTTTCGGATGGCAGCGGACGGCCGCTCAGCGACGCCTCATAGCGACCGGGACCGGCATTGTAGGCGGCGATCCAGCCAGGCGAGCCGTAGCGGTCGAACAGCTCGCGGATATAGGCCGCGCCCGCGATGATGTTGTCGTGCTGGTCGTATGGGTCCGCACCGAGACGGTGACGGTCGCGCAGACCCGCCCAGGTCTGTGGCATGATCTGCATCAGGCCGATCGCGCCCTTGGGCGAGACGGCGCGCGGATCGCCATTGCTTTCCGCGCGCAGCACCGCCTTGATCCATGCCGCCGGAAGCTCGAAGCGCTGTGCCGCTTCCGCGATGTGATCGGCGTAAGGATCGCGCGGCGTTGGCCGAGCGGTCGCGACGGGATCGGCGAGCGACGGCACGGATTGAGCGCAAGCGAGCGCGAGGCCGGAAAGGAGAAGGAGGACGGTGCTGCGCATGGCGTCAGTCCTTCGCGTCGCGCTTGGCGGGACGGCTCCAGTGCAATGACCAGTCCTTGCCCGCATCGTCGTTGCGGAACAGGTTGGCGCGGATCGGCTGCGGCAGCGCCGGATCGTCGATCACCACGGCAATGTATTCGCCCGCGCGTTCGCCGGTGCGCTTCCAGCCGGCGCCGATTTCCGCGCCCGCTTCTCCGGTCTCGCCATCGACGATATGAACGCGATACTGGGGCGCGTTCTCGGCGTCGGACGGCTCTGCCGCGACGATGAGAATGTCCTGAGCCAGCATCAGCGTCGTCAGATGTCCGACGAAGCCAATGCCGTCGTCGTCGTGCGTGAATGTGCCGATCTGTGGCATGTTGGTTTCCTTGGCGGTGGCGTTGGAAGACCCATCGGCGAGCACCGCTCCCGCCGATGGGAAGCGGGTCAGTGGCTGGTCGTTGAGGTTTGGGCGCGCCAAACGAAACGGCCATCGCCGGCCTCGTCGGTGTAGATCGGCGTCGCCTTGCCGATGACGGTGCGTGCCGGGATCGGGCCGAAATAGCGGCCATCAAGGCTGTCGGGGACGGACGGGTTCATCAGGAAGATGTCGCCATCCGCGATGCGGCGGCAGCCCTGCCAGACCGGCAGCGGACGGCCACGTCTGTCGCGGTCGAGCGCGCCGCCGATCGGCACGGTATCAACCGTCACGGCATCGCCGGTGCGGCAGACCTGTTGACCGGGAAGTGCGGCGACACGCTTCATCAGCGGCACGCCGCGCCCGATATAGCCGCGCTCGACCATGAAATCGGCGAGCGGCTTGTCCGGCATGACGGCGACCAGATCGCCGACCGCCAGATGGCGGGGCGGATCGAGGTCATAGAGGCCGATTGGCACGCTGGCCGAGGCGTTCCACACGAGGCGTAGCGGCGTCGGAACGAACGACGCGATGGCGACGCCCATGATCGAGAAATACGTCACCATGACATAGCCGAAGCGGGTCATCCCTCGATCTCCCGCCGCTTGAGCCACGCCTGATGGCGCTCGGCCGTGTAGGGACGCGGCTCATGTCCGGCGCTCAGACGGTTGGCGACATGGCGCCAGTGATCGGCAGCGACCTCGCAAGGGTCGATCCCGGCGGCTTCCACCGCATCGATATGGCGGAGCACCTGCTGAACCTTCGGCCAGCCTTCGATCTTGAGGAGAATGTCACCGCCGGGGCGCACGAAGGGCAGCGTCTGATAGGCTTCACCCGGCCTGACGGCGCGCACGATGTCGATGCGCGAGATGATCGTGCCGAAGTCGTTGGACGCCCAACGGACGAGGGCGAAGGTGCTGCCGGGCCGGAACGACAGCGCACGGCGGCGGCGATCAAGGATGGTTTCGCGCGCTTCGCGGCCGAACCTGATCCAGTTCTCGATTCTTTTTTCCACCCAGGTCAGTTCGACATGGGTGAGGTTGTCGGATGCCTGCGCGATCGGCACCGGGCCGCCGCGCACGCGGGGAACCGCGTTGCCGGTCATGGGTGGTCTCCTTCGATAGTCGGGGGAAATTCGCGCGCGAGCAGATCGCGCAGCATGTCGGCGACGGTGATGCCGCGCCCGAACGCGGCGATCTTGATCCGGCCGCGCAGCTTCGGCGTCACGTCGATGGTGAGCCGCGCGGTGAAACCGTCGGCATTGCTGTCGCGCGCCGCGCTATCTGCGGCCTTGATCCAGCGCTCTGGATCGGCCGGGCGTGAAGCGAAGCCGCGACGGGTCGGGCGTTCGCTCATGGCGTCGTCCTTCCGGTGTCGACTGCATCGATCGCCGCTGCCAACACCGCGATCTCACGCGCGGCGGGCGTGTCGTCGTCCAGTTCGGACACCAGCCGGCCCGACTGCGCGGCAACCGCAAAGGCGACGCGCTGGCCGATGGTGGCGGTGAGCACGGGCGGATCGTGATCGGCCAGCGTCTCGGCCGTTTCGCGGGCGAGCACGGTGCGCGCGCCGCATCGGTTCAGCACGAAGCGGGCGGCGAGGTCCGGCCGGTAGATGCGCGCTTCCGCAAGAAGCGCCAGCATCTCGGCCGAAGCCCAGCCATCGAGCGGTGACGGTTGCACGGGGATCAGCACCAGGTCGGCGGCGAGCAGCGCCGAGCGCATCAGCGCGGCGACACGCGGAGGCCCGTCGATCACGATCACGTCGGCAGTGCGCGCCAGTTCCGGCGCTTCCCGGTGTAACGTGTCGCGCGCCAGGCCGACGACGCCGAACAGCCGTGGCAAGCCCTCGCGGGCACGTTGCTGCGACCAGTCGAGCGCGGAGCCTTGGGGGTCCGCGTCGATCAGCGTGACGCGCTTGCCCTGCCGCGCCCAAACACCTGCGAGGTTCAGCGCCAGCGTAGTCTTGCCGACGCCGCCCTTCTGGTTGAGGAGCGCGACGATCATGGCTTCCTCCCCGGTAGCGGGAGAGGAAGCAACGGCGCGGTCAGGACGTCGGCCGTTGGGACTGTCAGCCGCTTGCGGGCGCCGCGAAGGGCCTTTGCGGCGTCGCGGATGAGGTTTTCCACCTCGCGCGTGCGCCCTACAGAGTTAGATTCTCTGTTAGACTCTAAGTTAGGGGAGCGAATTTCGCTTTTCGTGCGAAGGGTTAGGCCCTGTTTCGGTTCCCGATGGCACGAGGGGGTGGTTCCCGATAGCACGCGCCTGCCGGTTCCCGATGGCACGACGCTATCCACAGCCTGTCCACAGGCCGGAACCGGCTCGAAGGCGAGCAGCATCCGCCCGCCGATTTCGACTTCGAGAAACAGCGTGTAGCCGGGCAGAGGCTGGCGGCGAATGATGTCGCGCAGCTCGAAGGCAAAGCGTTTGAAGGGCGACAAGGCGCCGGACTTCTGGTGAAGATGGCGGAAGTCGAAACGCCAACCATTGCGCTGCCGGCCGCCATGCTTGCGTACGATGCGGTAGAGCCAGCGATCGAGCCCACCGGTGAGAGCGAAATAGGCGCGGTCGATCGTCAGCACGAGCGCGTCGTCGAGCACGGCCTGGTAGAACCAGTCGGGCACGATCAGTTCGATCCCGTCAGGCCGACCGTTGCGGTCGGTGCGCTCCTTCCACTCGTTGATCCACGAGAAGCGATGCCGACGGCCCTCGGTGGGCTGGCGGATCGTGGTCGAAATCGTGGTGGACTGGAGCCGATCGAGCGCCGCCTTCAGGCGCTGATAATCGCGCAAGCTCGTGCCGCGGCCGATGAACCGGAGGATTTCATACGGGGTGGCCGCCATCAGGCGCGACGTGCGAAGCCCGGCGTCGCGGGCCTCGACGATCTGGCTCGCGGCCCAGATCAGGATGTCGGCGTCCCAGATGGTCGCCATGCCGTGATCGGGGACGGCCTCGACCCGGATCGCGATCTTGCCGGCGCAAAAGTCGATCGGCGCGACGCGATGGGATTTGGAGAGGGAGAAGAACGGATAGGCCATGAGATCCTGCGCGTCTCGTGGCGCGAAATCGCCGGGGAGCGCCCGGAACAGGTCGAGCTGTCCGCGCTCCGAGAGGGACTGATGCCGCGCCGCCATTCTGAAACCGCGATCAGCGTGCGAAGCGGCCAGGCTGCGCCACAAGCGGCTGCACCTGACGCTTGGCAGGCAGCACGTTGCCCCGCGGATCGGAGGTCGAGGTCACCGCGCCACGCGCGGCCCAAGCTTCGAGATCGTCTACCGAATAGACGACGCGCCCGCCGAGCTTGCGATAGGCCGGGCCAGTCCCGTAGGTGCGATGTTTCTCCAGCGTGCGGGCGGAAAGGCTGAGGAATTCAGCCGCTTCCTTGGTGCGCAGAAAGCGCGGCGGCAAAACGGCGAGGTCGGGTCGCATGGATCGGCCTTTCGTGATCTTCGGTGGGGCCGCCGATGATCGGCGGCGGACGAAGGTCACGATGGCGAAGGGCGAGTGTCGGGATGGAGGGCGAAGTTGGGGGGTATCGAAATCGCCCACCGGGCGAGCCATCTACGCCTAAGAAACGCGGCGATGCCGAAGCAGTTTGCGATAGCCACCCGCGATCATGGTTCGGGCATCGCGGATCAGCGCCTTGACGGCATACCGCACTGAAGAAGTTTGCCATTCGCTGCGGTCCAATGCGCCGGTTCTGAACATAACCTGCGCGATCTCGCGCCCGGTCGCGCCGGCCCGATGACCGTCGAAAGCTTGCAGCATTCGGCGCATTCGTGCCCGTTGCTGGGCAGTCAAACGTGTGTCGGGAGGAACCGCACGGCCATGCAGAGCAGCCAGAAGCCGATAAACGGCTTCGAGGCGATCGAACCCATCCACACCGAGCGGAATGATTGCTGCTGTAGCTGCAAGACCCTCGTGAATGAGTTGAAGTTGTTGGCCGCTGCCGAGGTCAAACAGCAAGTATGCAGTGTTGTTTTCGGTCACTGAGACCGCTGCATCGATAACCGGTGGCGGATCGACTGGGCCCAGCTCGGCTGGCGAAGCTCCGAGCACCAGGATGCTGGTGTCATGCTGCGGTAGCCAAAAGACGGGGGCGTCTGGTGGGGCGCGCAGAGGATCGACAGGGAAATCGTAACCCCCATTGCTGACGGATCTTACCTGTCAGCTCTTGTCGATCGACATGCGCGTCATCGAACGCTTCGTAGTCATGATCATAAGCATCGTTTCGGCGCAGCCACTCCCAGGCAAGGTCGGATGCGGTGAGATCATCGATGTGATCGTAGTGCGCGGGCGAGCGCCACAGGGATGCGTCCGGCGTCATCGCGTTCCTCCCATCGATTGACCAAATTGCGGGAGAGATATGATTTCCCGGAAAGGTTGATTGAGGGAAGAGGTCTTGACGGCAGAGAGCGATGCCGGGGCGGCATCACTCCGTCAGTGCCTTTGACTTTCGCGGACCAGATTTCGATAGCCGCGGTCGGACATCCAGCGCGCACGGGCAAGATGCGAGTCGTGGATCAGGCGACAACGTCTTGGATCGAGTTCGGGATCGAGACCGAACAGTATCTGTACAGCCTCGCGCCAGTCGGCACCATCGCGAGCGGCGTCGAGCAAGCGGAGATACAAAGTCATGTGCTCTCGGTCATAGGGCGTTAGACCCTGGCCGGGAGGTGGTTCGTCCAGAAACTGCGGGGATGATCGTGTCACCGGGCCATCCTATTCGCCTGATGCGATCCTGTTAACCAAATCCGCTGCTGTCTTTGACGCAGGACATGCGGACCGTGGAAAAACAGGCTGTATCGTCGGCGTGTAGGTGCGACGGCTAGGATGGGGATCGTCGCTGGTGTTCGTCATGAAGCCGCAGCACTCCTTCGCCTTTGTCAGTGGACAGAAGAACGACGCCAGCGGCTTCCAGTGCCCGCCTGACTTGATCGCGCGTCGTCTCATACACATCGAGCCCGCTTTCGGATTCGAGGCGCTTGAGAGCGGTTAGCGATACTCGGGCCTTGTCAGCGAGCGTCTCCTGTGTCCAACCCAGCAACGCGCGTGCGGCCCGTGATTGTCGGGCGGTGATCATGCATGATCACCTCCCACCGGCCGAAACGCACTTGCCAGAACTACGGCTATTTTAGTCGCTCTTGTCGCGAGCGCCACCAGAATTCAGCGTTCGCGACGCTTATCTTCTAGCCATGCTCGGCCTCCCGCGCCGAACTGATTCGGTTTTGGCAGGCAGGCGGCCCCGGCCTTTCGGCCGGGGCCTTGCTCGGGGAGATCAGTCGCCCCGGCGCCCGTTAGGGCGGGACCAGATCAGCGAGTAGCTCTCGCCGTCCTCGTCGTCGAAGAGGTTGGCGTAGATTGGGGCGTTGAAGCTCGGATCGTCGAGCTTGAGGCCCAGATAGTCGCGGCCTTCGTTGGAACGCTTGGACCAGGCGGCGCCGATCTCGGCGCGGCCGACCAGAACGCGGTGGCTGGGGGCGTTTTCGCCGGTGGCGCGCAGGTCGGGAACGATGCGCACGCCCTTGGCCTGGACGCTGAGAGTGACGATTTCGCCGGTGAATTCGTTCGAGCCGGTCTTCTTAAAGGTGCCGATGGTCGCCATGGTAAGTCTCCGTTTTTGCGTTTTCGAGCCCGCACCATGCGGCCTCGATGGCGATCGGTGGGCCGGAGGCGACCGACGACGCATCGCTTGCGACCGAAGCGGAGCGGAGGACGGCGCAGGCGCGACTTTCTTGTCTCGCGAGGAATGGGTGAAACCCAGGGGAAGAAAGTTGCGACACGCCGTTGCGGCATAGGCGGTCGAGGCGAAGCCGGTCTTCGGCCAGATCAGGCCATTGGAGAGGCCGTGAGGTGCGCTCGTTCAACGGGACAGATGAAGGAGACGCACGGCGACATCCCGCGATCGGCAAGAGAACAGGACCGGCGGTTCACCGGCATCGTTACATCTTGCAGGACAGGCAGGTTGTGCTCCCTCCCGTGCCCGGCCACCACAGAACAAACCCGTCACCCATGTTCGGGTTTTGCCGCCATTCGTGTGTGCCGCTGATCGAAGCTCCCTCGAGGGTGCGGGCCTTGGGGCGCGGCTCCGATCCGTCGCTCCTGCTCAACACCCACGCGATCTCTGGCGACAGGGATGGCGTCTATCCCCGCTGTTCGGGGGTTGCCGCCCACGGTGTCGGGGCCGCCTAACCCCGCGCCAGCCCCTGGTTCGCAGGGTCGGGCGCTGCCATGCCCGCAATGCGCAGAAACGCCGTGATGCCCACCGCAATCGAGCCGAGGACCGAGAAGACGATCTGCCAAGTCTCCGAAGGGATGGTGTGTTTCACGATTCCGTGGACGGCGTGATAACCCGCGATGACGGCGGGCGCGACGAAGATCGCGGCGATCGCAAACTTGGCCCAGAGCGGACGGACGGTTGCAAGCAAGACCTGGCCGAAGCCGAGCGTCAGCCCGGCCGCGACCGTGCCGATGAGGATTGCGCCCAGCCAGCCTGCGCCAGTGTGATAGGCCCAGCCGCCAGCGGTGACACCTGCGAAGAAGGGCAGCGCGAAGACGGCGAGCGTAAACAGCAGCCAGCAGAAGAAGCCGATGGCTGCGATGGACAAGATGATGCCAAAAATGAACATGGTGGTGTCTCCGAGACAGAAAGGTCTGAAGGTCGCGCCTCCACCACCACCGCGGCGCGACCGGAACCATAGCAGAACATCGCCGTCGGCGGGAGCGGAAACCAGCAGGGTTTCGGCATCGCGCGCGGTGATTTTCTGCCGGTCATGGGGCGAAAGGGTCGATTTCATCGACGATGGCTACGCTGTCGCCGTCATATTCGCTGGCGGGCATGACCGAGAGCGTGCCGTCACCGGCGCGGAAGATGACGATGACGGCCATCAGGGTGGTGGCGAGGCTGAAGGCGAAGGCGTGTGCGTCGTGGAAGGACATTGATCCAGCTCCTGTTTCGAGCGGAGTCCATCCCCCGCTGACAGGCGCCCGATGTGTTCGGCCGAGGGCCGCAATCACCGCGACAGGCGCAGCCGAAGCGGCGGCACGCGCATGCGTAGTCCGACCCTTTACGGGTTGATGGCGTCAGGCCCTCGGCCGGACCAAGGATCAGCGCATTTGAAGCGGGGGGTGGCTCTGCTCTGCATGGGCCGCTGATAAGTCCATAGATGTCATGCCCTCCGTCGTGCGAAGTCACTGTATGTCGGCTATGTTGGCATTGGCTGACTCGGATTCTGCGTCTTCAGCCTTGAGGCAGTCATGGTGACACATGCTTCAGTAAGAGAGCGAGGATCTACCGCATGGGAGAAATTAATATTCCTCGCGATCAGCAGACTGCCATCACGGCGATCGACGCCAGAGAATTGGACAGGCTGATCGACCAGGCAATCCGGGAGGAACGATCGGGCGAATTGCACCGTCTCCCTCTCGCGGCCTGCGGCTCCCACATCGGAACAAAGCTCCATTCCTTCGACCGGGCGTTGGCGAAACACCGCGAGGCCAAGGCGCCGCGAAAGCGGGCGGAAACAGGGGATGCCCTTCGACGCGCAGGCCATGATTTGTCCTTTGCCGTTGGGGCTATGAAGCAGCGTTTGGAAACCGAACAGAAGGACGCTCAACTCTTCATCGTCGATGACCAGATCGTGCCGCCCTACCGCTTCACCACGCAAATGAGTGTCAGGTTGAGCTATCGGTGGCGGCGAACCATCGA
>JBFXHW010000063.1:0-11296 GCA_050176605.1 Sphingobium sp.
AAACCCATAACGACCAGATGCGCTGATGTTGCCATTTGCAGACATATCCTGTGCTGTCGTTTCATTGCCTCGCGGCGCCGATGGAGCGGCGGGATATCGGCTCTTGCGTCGTTGCGCTCGCGCGACATGAACATCGCTCCCGGTTTTGGAGTCTACGAGATGGAGGCTGCAGACGAACGCCATCAACTATGGCTGCGTCCCGCCTTTGGCGCAGGGCGTCAGGTTCGACATTGAAGGGCGGTGAAACGGTGATATATTGCTCCGGTCGCGCCAAAAGCCCTGCAGCGGACATTCCAGAAACCAAGGTCGGCGTCGACTGTCGACCGCAACAATGAGACCAGTTATGAAAAGCGAGAAAACCCGCTTTCTCTGGGACGATCCCTTTCTGCTGGAGGATCAGCTGAGCGATGAGGAGCGGATGGTCCGCGATAGCGCGCGGGCCTATGCGCAGGAAAAGCTGCAGCCGCGAGTAATTGCAGCTTATCGCGACGAGGTGACCGACCCTGCGATATTCCGCGAGATGGGGGAGCTTGGCCTGCTGGGCCCGACCATTTCACCGGACTATGGTGGCGCGGGCGTCGGCTACGTGTCCTACGGCCTGATCGCGCGCGAGGTCGAGCGCGTGGATTCGGGCTATCGCTCGATGATGTCGGTGCAGTCGAGCCTCGTGATGCATCCGATCGATGCCTATGGGACAGAGGAGCAGAAGCGCAAATATCTGCCCAATCTTGCGAGCGGCGAGTGGATCGGATGCTTCGGTCTGACCGAACCCGATGCGGGGTCTGACCCGGGCGGGATGAAGACGCGCGCGGAGAAGATCGACGGCGGCTATCGCCTAAACGGCTCCAAGATGTGGATTTCGAACTCGCCGATTGCCGATGTGTTCGTCATCTGGGCGAAGTCGGACGCGCATGACGGCAAGATCCGGGGCTTCGTTCTCGAAAAGGGAATGAAGGGCCTGTCCGCGCCGAAGATCGGCGGCAAACTCAGCCTGCGCGCATCGATCACCGGCGAGGTGGTGATGGACAATGTCGAGGTTGGAGAGGATGCGCTGTTGCCGAACGCCGAGGGGCTGGGCGGCCCGTTCGGCTGTCTCAATCGCGCACGCTACGGTATCAGTTGGGGCGTGCTGGGAGCGGCAGAGTTCTGCTGGCATGCCGCGCGCCAATATGGCCTCGATCGTAGGCAGTTCGGGCGGCCGCTCGCCCAGACGCAACTGTTCCAGAAGAAGCTCGCCGATATGCAGACCGAGATCGCGCTGGGTTTGCAGGCGAGCCTGCGGGTCGGTCGCCTGTTCGACGAAGGGCGGGTGGCCCCCGAGATGATTTCCATCATCAAGCGCAACAATTGCGGGAAGGCGCTCGATATCGCACGGGCCGCGCGCGATATGCACGGCGGCAATGGCATCTCCGAAGAGTTTCAGGTGATGCGCCATATGTGCAACCTCGAGACGGTCAACACCTATGAAGGCGCGCATGACGTTCACGCGCTAATCCTGGGCCGCGCACAGACCGGGCTGCAGGCTTTCTTCTGAGGACCTCATGGACCGCGCGACGATCGTTCATGAGAATTTCCTGCGGCGGGTGGCAGCGGGAGACTTGCCCGCCGGTCGCGCGCCTGCAGGGCCGCTGAGCGCGGAAGACGCCGTTTCGATCTACCGCTCGGGCTGCCTCACGCGCGCGCTCGATTTGCGCAGCCGCGCGATGCAGGCCGCTGGGCAGGGTTTCTACACTATCGGGTCTTCGGGGCATGAGGGGATGGCGGCGGTCGCCGCCGCGCTGCGCCCGACCGACATGGCGTTCCTGCACTATCGCGATGCCGCTTTCCAGATCCAGCGGGCGGAGCAGGTTCCCGGCCAGTCGATCACCTGGGACATGCTGCTTTCCTTCGCTTGTTCGTCCGAAGATCCGATTTCGGGTGGCCGCCACAAGGTGCTGGGGTCGAAAGCGCTCTTCATTCCCCCGCAGACATCGACAATCGCCAGCCACCTGCCCAAGGCGGTTGGCACGGCCTACTCGCTGGGTCTGGCGAAACGGCACCGGCCAGAGCATGCGATATTGCCGGACGACGCGATCATCATGTGCTCCTTCGGTGACGCTTCGGCCAACCATTCGACCGCGCAAGGTGCCTTCAACACCGCACAATGGACGAGCTATCAGTCCGTGCCGCTGCCGCTGCTCTTCGTTTGCGAGGACAATGGTATCGGCATTTCCACGAAGACGCCGCAGGGCTGGATTGGCGCGACCTTTTCGAACCGGCCGGGCCTCAAATATTTCTCCTGCGACGGCCTTGATATCTACGACAGCTTCCGCGTCGCGAGCGAGGCGGCGTATTATGTGCGCACGCGCCGCAAGCCTGCCTTTCTCCATATCCGTACCATCCGGCTCTATGGACATGCCGGGGCGGATGTCGCGACCACCTATCTCTCCCGCGCCGAGGTCGAGGCAGAGGAGGCAAACGACCCGTTGCTCCATTCGGTGCGCCTGCTGGCCGACGCAGAAGTCATGGAGCCCGAGGATGCGCTCGCTGTCTATGAGGAGACCTGCCGCAGGGTGGAGCGGATAGCTGATGAAGTCGTTACTCGTCCGCGCCTGAAGACGGCGGCCGAAGTCATGGCGAGCCTGATCCCGCCACCGCGCGCCTGCGTTCCAACCAACGGGCCGTCTGTCGAAGCGCGCGGGGAGGCATTTGGTGCCGACATGAAGGCGATCGCCGAACCGCAGATCATGTCGCGGCTCATCAACTGGGCGCTGACCGACCTGATGCTCGAACATCGCGAGATCGTGCTGATGGGTGAGGATGTCGGCCGCAAGGGCGGTGTTTATGGCGTTACGCAGAAGCTGGAGAGCCGTTTTGGTCGATCTCGCGTCATCGACACGCTGCTCGACGAACAGTCGATCCTTGGGCTTGGCATCGGCATGGCGCATAACGGCTTCACGTCGATCCCAGAGATTCAGTTTCTCGCCTATCTCCACAATGCCGAGGATCAGCTGCGCGGCGAGGCGGCGACGCTGCCCTTCTTCTCCAATGGCCAGTTCACCAACCCGATGGTGCTGCGCATCGCGGGTCTGGGCTATCAGAAGGGCTTTGGCGGGCATTTCCACAATGACAACTCGGTCGCCGTCCTGCGTGACATACCGGGATTGATCCTCGCTTGCCCGTCCAATGGCGCGGACGCGGCGATGATGCTGCGCGAATGCGTGCGCCTCGCGCGAGAGGAACAGCGGCTGGTGGTGTTCCTCGAACCCATCGCGCTCTATCCGATGCGCGACCTGCATGAGGCAGGCGATGGCGGCTGGCTGATGCGCTATCCTGCGCCCACCGAGCGGATCGCATTCGGCGAGGTCGGCGTGCACGGCGCGGGCGAAGACCTCGCCATCCTGCCTTTCGGCAATGGTGTCTATCTTTCCCGGCAAGCGCAAAAGCGGCTCGGCGAGCAAGGCTTTAACGCGCGGATTGTCGACATGCGCTGGCTTTCGCCCATTCCGGAGGACAGCATCGTCAAAGCGGTTGAGGGTTGCCGCCATGTGCTGGTGGTCGATGAAACCCGTCGCACCGGAGGCGTTGCCGAAGCGCTGATGGCGCTGCTCACCGAGCGCACGAGGGTGCCGCATGCGCGCCTCACCGCCGAAGACAGTTTCATCGCCACGGGGCCCGCCTATGGCGCGACCATGCCATCCGCCGACCAGATCGTGGAAGCATCGCTGGCGTTGGTGAAAGGCAAGGCATGAAGACCGCCGTCGTCATCTGTCCCGGCCGCGGAACGTACAACAAGACTGAGCTCGGTTATCTCGGCCAGCACTTCCCTGACACGGAGCTGCTTGGCCTTTTCGATGCGATGCGGCGAGAGAATGGCCAGCCTACGCTCACCGATCTCGATGGCGCAGAGCGTTTCTCAATGGCTACCCATACGCGCGGCGACAACGCGTCCGGACTGATCTTCGCCGCGACGCTGGGGGATTTCCTCTCAATCGACCGCGAGCATATCGACATCGTTGCGGTCACCGGCAATTCGATGGGCTGGTATTCGGCGCTGGCCTGCGGCGGGGCCCTGTCGCCGGAGGACGGCTTCCGCGTCGCCAACACCATGGGCACGCTGATGCAGAAGTCGCTGATCGGCGGGCAGGTCGTCTATCCTTTCGTCGGCGATGACTGGCGTGCGGCCCCGGGCAGGCGATCCGCGCTGCTGGCGCTGGTCGCGGACATCGTGGCCCGCCCGGAGCATCAGCTTTATCTCTCGATTGCTCTCGGCGGCATGCTTGTACTCGCGGGCAACGAGATGGGGCTCGCCGCGTTTGAGGCCGAGGCCGAACCTCTGGATGGACGCTTTCCAATGCGGTTGGGTAATCACGCCGCCTTTCACACCCCGATGGTCGCGCCCGTGGCTGAAGAGGGACGAGGCCTTCTCTCCGCCGACCTCTTCCGCCAGCCCGCGCTCCCGATGATCGACGGGCGTGGCGCCATCTGGTGGCCGGGCGCGACCGATATAGAGGCGCTCTGGCGCTACACGCTCGATACGCAGGTGACGCAGACCTATGATTTCACCCGTGCCATCGCGATTGCCGCCCACGAGTTCGCACCCGACCTCCTCATCGTCACAGGCCCCGGCACGACGCTTGGCGGCGCCGTCGCGCAATCTCTCATTCAGGTGGGATGGCGCGGCATGGAAAGCAAAAACGACTTCAAGACGTTGCAGGCAGAAAATCCGCTGTTGGCGTCAATGGCTATCGCCGAGCAGAGGCAGCCGCTGATCCTCGGGTAAGCCGTTTCGTTGGCGGTGAGCGAGAACCGACAGGGAGACATTAACGGTCCGAAATGACAGTCAGGAACGATGGTGCTTCACCAGCCGCCATAAAGGTGGGGGATGGAACACCGGCATAGCCGACGTCGATGAGGGCACTATTTCAGCCCGGTAGCTGACAGCCGCTCAGCCGGCTACATAGGGTTCAACCTGGATCAAATCACCATCGAAAGGACTTCTAGCGAAGGAACATTCATCGTCGAAGATCATGACCTTACGCGCATCCGATCGATATGGCTCCCACCGGGCAAGCCCATCCACATTGGGATTGCCGGTCCGGGCGAACGCGGCCCAGGACGCGGACATTCGGTCAGCCAGTGTCTGTGCCGAGGCTATGCGATCTCCGTAGAGTGGCGCCGACGTCGCAACATTGTCGAATACCATAGGGACTTCCACGGCATGCGGCGATCCGAGCTTGCCGCCCTCCACATGTGTACGCCAGTTGACGACATAGGCATGCACGGTCGCAACGGGCGCGTTCGCGCGGGCATCTTCCAGCAATCGTGCATTGCGCCCCATTGTCGCTGCCGTCGTCATCCTGAAATAGCATTGGCTCGGTGTGAAATCCGGGTGGGCTTTGTCGCAGTAATTCAGCCAGTCGGAACTTCCCTTCCATTGCCTTTCGAGCGCCGCTGCGGCCTGCGAGCGATCATAATCGAACGATCCGGGCGGCGGAAAAAGCGCCGTGGTCTCGGTTGCCGTATGTCCGACAATGAGCGGAATAGTCCGTGCTCGCTCTGGAATGGCACCGGGTATCGACAATGACGGAATTATGTCTCCGTCCGGAATTATGCACGCCCCCGAGATTATGTTCCCGCCCGCCGCCTTGAACCAAGCCGAAACCATCCGATCATCAGGAACGTCCCGCAAAGCAGCAGCCTTTGTTGCTGGAATGCCAAGCTCGGCGAGCAGCTTGAGAGTGAAGGCCGCGCCCGCGTCGGGGGATTGCACGATGGTTCCGAAGCCGCTTTGCAGGATCGCCTTGTGAAACAGGCCAGTCGCCGATGGCATTTCCATCAGTCCGGCAACCTTGGTGCCGCCCCCTGACTGGCCAAAGATCGTGACATTGCTGGGGTCCCCGCCGAATTGCGCGATATTGTCACGGACCCATTGCAGGGCCAGGACCAGATCCTGCTGCCCGAGGTTGGCTGACCGCTCGAACGGTTTTCCGGGCAAATCGTCGAGATACAGATATCCGAAGACATTCAGCCGGTGAGTGACGCTGACGACCACCACATCCTGGTTCGCGGCAAGGCCAGCTCCGTCCGTGAAACTCTGCCACCCCGCACCCGACGCCAGCCCGCCGCCATGTAGCCAAACCATCACCGGTTTTCCTGCGCCTGCCCGGATCTTCGGAGACCAGACATTGAGCGTCAAACAATCTTCGCTGCCCTTTTCCGGAATGGTCCAGGTCGCATAGGCGGGAGCGCGATCGGACAGTCTTTGCGGGCAATAGGGTCCCGGCGAATTGGCTTCGAACACGCCGGTCCACGCCTTTGCCGGTCGGGGTGGAGAAAATCGGCCTTCCCCGGCTGCCGACGCGCCATAGGGAATACCGAGAAAGGCGTGCGCGCGCCGGTGTATGATGCCGCTTACTTTGCCAAGGGTTGTCGAAACGACTGGTGTTTTTTGCGTTGCCATAGCCCGGCTGGAAACCAGAGCCGCAGCCGTAAAGGTGCCAGCGCAAACTTGGCGACGAGTCAAGCCGGTCGTGAACATCCTGGTATTGCCTTTCGTCCGCTCCTGTTATCCAGCGACCCTAGCACGGATCGATGATCAATCAACAATATTGCCGTTGACCAATTGGCAAAGGCCTGTCCGCTTCAGGCCAGCGGTGCCAAGCCGCAGAGGATCATCCGGACGAGGTCTGCCTGCCCGCTCGCTCCCGTTCTGGCGTAAATTCGCTTCGAATAGTTGCGCGCCGTTTCCGGGGTGAGGCGGAGCTGTCTTCCGGCATCGACGATCATGGTGCCTCTGCTTAGTTTTTCGGCAAGCATAGCCTCGCGATCGGACAGGCTGAAGAGGTTCCGCAAGACCGATCCGCCGCGGCGTTCGTCTTCCCGGATGTCGAGGCGAAAGGTTGCGACCGCGGCTGGCTGAACCAATCCCGGAGCAACAGAAAATGGGGCCGGTTGCACCATCAGCACCGTCTCGTCGCCGGCTTCGATCATGACAGGCGCAGCGGCGTCCGCACTGGCCAAAGCGAACTCTGCACAGGCATTCTTCAGCTTTTCAGCCGAGGCGGGCGGCAACTGCAGCCTTCGACCAGGGCGGTCATCGGGCGTTTCGACGAAAGCAAGATAATTGTTCGCCAGGTCGTCTGCCGCAATAACACGGCCGGTTTCGTCCAGAGCCACTTGTCCAACGCCCAGCCGCCCCAGCGTTGTGTGGGCCATGATGCGCAGAAGGCGCTGTTCGGACAGGGTAGCGAAAGCTCTGAGAGCGGCGCGAAGATATGGAGCGATGGCAGCCAGCGTTGCCACGGCGCCAGAAGTAAAATCCTCCCTCTCGCGCGTCAGAAGAATCCAGGCGTCGGCTACGCCATCTGCCGTAACCCTGAGCCAGCGGCCATAGCGGATGCCCAGCGAGTCCAATGTCCCGCGCTGGTCGGCAAGCGAGTTCCTGTCATCATAGTTGAGCATCTCGTCCACCGAATAGACCCGGCCTGGTCGCAACATGCCATAGGGATGAAGCCCCAGATTCATCAGCTGGCTGATATCAATGGCAGGTTGCTGTGCTGCGCTGCGAGCGGATATCTGGATCGCCGTCGGTTCCTGATCGGCAGGCGCATTGGCGAGCGATATGAATAAAATACCGCGCTGGGCCTGGGTTCTGGCCACCAGAGCCGTCATGAACTGGACCCATGGCGGGGTTTCGGACAGGCTTTCCACGAGGGGAAGCAACATGTCGAGCTGGTCGGAGATTGTCGCTGCCATTCATTTTACTCCCATATGGGAGTATCAGATAACGGCCTATGACGGAATGACAATCCCCGGCACTTAAAACCGAGAGAAAAGATGTCCAGCGAGTCCGAACCGGCAAGATTGACCCATATTCAGCGTCTCGAAGCCGAGGCGATTCACATCATGCGCGAGGTGGTGGCTGAGGCTGAGAAGCCGGTCATGTTGTACTCTGTAGGCAAGGACAGCGCGGTCATGTTGCACCTCGCGCGTAAGGCCTTTTATCCTTCGCCGCCGCCATTTCCGCTGCTCCATGTCGACACGACCTGGAAGTTCAAGGCGATGTACGAACTGCGTGACAAGATGGCGGAAGTGTCCGGCATGGAGCTGCTGGTGTACCAGAATCCGGAGGCAAAGGAGCGTGGCATCAATCCTTTTGATCACGGTGCGCTGCATACCGACATGTGGAAGACCGAGGGTCTGAAGCAGGCGCTTGATCTTTACGGCTTCGACACCGCTTTCGGCGGAGCGCGCCGAGACGAGGAGAAGAGCCGCGCGAAAGAGCGTATTTTCTCATTCCGTACCGCCAGCCACGGCTGGGATCCCAAGAACCAGCGGCCTGAGCTGTGGAACCTTTATAACGCCCGCAAGCACAAGGGGGAATCGATCCGGGTATTCCCCATATCGAACTGGACCGAGCTCGACATATGGCAATATATTCAGCTCAACGATATTTCGATAGTTCCGCTCTATTTCGCCGCGCCTCGCCCGACTGTGGAACGCGACGGCATGCTGCTGATGGTAGATGACGAACGCTTTCCGCTGCGACCGGGCGAAGAACCTGTCATGCGTTCGATCCGTTTTCGCACCTTGGGCTGCTATCCGCTCACCGGAGCGGTAGAGAGCGAGGCGTCGACACTGTCAGATGTGATCCAGGAAACCCTTCTCACCACCACCAGCGAGCGTCAGGGCCGCGCAATCGACAAGGACGCCGGCGGCGCCGGGATGGAAGTCAAGAAGCAGCAGGGGTATTTCTGATGAGCGCAGACGACGTTATCTACAAGACAGACGCGCTGATCGCCGAGGATATCGAGGCTTATCTCGAAACGCACCAGCACAAGTCGATGCTGCGCTTCATCACCTGCGGTTCAGTGGATGATGGAAAATCGACGCTGATCGGCCGGCTTTTGTACGATTCGAAGATGATCTTCGAAGATCAGCTCGACGCTCTGCAATCGGATTCGAAGAAGGTCGGCACCCAAGGTCAGGAAATCGACTTTGCGCTGCTGGTCGATGGTCTTGCGGCAGAGCGCGAGCAGGGCATCACCATCGACGTTGCCTATCGCTTCTTCAACACAGAGAAGCGCAAGTTCATCGTCGCTGACTGTCCGGGCCATGAGCAGTACACCCGCAACATGGTGACCGGTGCGTCCACCGCCGACCTTGCGGTCATCCTGATTGACGCTCGCAAGGGGGTGCTGGTCCAGACCCGGCGCCACTCATACCTGTGTCACCTGATCGGCATTCGCAACCTCGTGCTGGCGGTCAACAAGATGGATCTGGTGGATTACAGCCAGGAGGTCTTCGACAAGATCGTTGCCGATTATGCGGAGTTTGCCCGCAGCATCGGAATCGAGAACTTCACCGCGATGCCGATTTCCGGCTTCAGGGGCGACAATATCACGACCCGGTCGACCAACACGCCCTGGTATTCCGGCCCGACCCTGGTCGACCATCTCGAGACGGTCGAAGTGCTGTCCTCGGTCGATAGCGAGAAACCATTCCGGCTGCCGGTACAGTGGGTCAACCGGCCCAATCTCGATTTTCGGGGGTTTTCCGGCCTGATCGCAACCGGTTCGATCAAACCTGGCGACGAGGTGAGAGTGCTGCCATCGGGCAAGACCAGCAAGGTCACCCGCATAGTCACACTGGATGGCGATCTCGAAGAAGCGGCGGCCGGGCAGTCGGTGACACTGTGCCTTGCAGACGAGATTGATTGTTCGCGCGGCAACGTGATTGCTTCATCCGATAATCCGCCGCAAGCAGCCGACCAGTTCGAGGCGACGCTTGTCTGGCTCAACGACGAGGCGATGCATGTCGGCCGAGCCTATTGGCTCAAGCTTGGCACGCAGACTGTTTCGGTTACGGTTCAGCAGCCCAAATATGCGATCAATGTCAATACGATGGAACATGTCGCGGCCAAGACACTCGATCTCAACGCGATCGGGGTGGCGGAAATCATCACCGACAAGGCCGTGGTGTTCGAACCATACGCCGATAACCGGACGCTGGGCGGCTTCATTCTCATCGACAAGTTGACCAATGCCACGGTCGCGGCGGGGATGGTCCACTTCAGCCTGCGCCGGGCGCAGAACGTCCACTGGCAGCCGACCGACGTGACCCGCAAGGATCACGCTGTGATGAAGAACCAGACGCCCAAGGTGCTGTGGTTCACCGGCCTTTCCGGGGCGGGCAAGTCGACTATCGCCAATGCTGTGGAAACGCGCCTGAATTTGATGAACCGCCACACCTTCCTGCTGGACGGTGACAATGTCCGGCATGGACTCAACAAGGACCTGGGCTTTACCGAAGCGGATCGGATCGAGAACATCCGTCGCGTCGGCGAAGTGGCCAAGCTGATGGTCGATGCGGGCCTGATCGTTCTCACCGCCTTTATCAGTCCTTTCCGGGCCGAGCGGGAAATGGTTCGAGCCATGCTGCCCGAAGGAGAGTTCGTCGAGATCTTCGTCGATACTCCGCTCGCCATTGCCGAAAGCCGTGACGTGAAGGGGCTATATAAAAAGGCGCGTTCGGGCGAGCTAAAGAACTTCACCGGGATTGATAGCCCCTATGAAGAACCAATCGCTCCAGAGATCCGGGTCAATACTTCGGAAATGACGGTCGAGGAAGCGGCTGAGCATATCATCCGCCAGCTCATGCCGTTGAAATAAGGGAGCTGACCATGGCAATGACCGACGCCGAGCTGGCTGCCCACCTCGCAGAAGTTGCTGGTGAATTATTGATCACAGTGCGCCGCAGCGGCATGCTCAGTCTGAAAGCGCTGGGCAAGGCTGGCGATGCCACCGCGAACCAGTTCCTGTGCCATGCCCTGCGCGAGCAGCGGCCCGACGATGCCCTGCTTTCCGAAGAGGAAAAGGACAATGGCGAGCGGCTGAGCGCCTCGCGTGTGTGGATCGTCGATCCTGTCGACGGGACACGCGAATATGGCGAGGAGCGTGCTGATTGGGCCGTGCATGTCGGCCTGGCCATCGATGGCATAGCAACGGTCGGTGCCGTGGCCTTGCCGGGTGCCGGAGTGCTGCTGCGCACAGATCAGCCAGTGGCCGTGCCCCCCGCACCACACCGGTTGCGCATGGTCGTCAGCCGCACTCGTCCCGCGGCGGAAGCCGTTGCCGTGGCGGACGCGATCGGTGCCGAGCTGGTGCCGATGGGCAGCGCCGGGGCCAAGGCCATGGCTGTGATCCGGGGCGAGGCCGATATATATCTTCATTCCGGCGGACAGTATGAATGGGACAGCTGCGCACCGGTCGCCGTCGCGCTGGCGCACGGCTTGCATTGCAGCCGCATCGATGGC
>JBFXHW010000064.1:0-11255 GCA_050176605.1 Sphingobium sp.
ATATGCCCCGCTTGCGCCCGAGCGTCTGCGTCTTGCCATCCTTGGGCGAGATGTCGGCAACCTGCTCCAGCCCACGCTTGTCCACGCCCACGACATTGCCTGCGGCATCGAAACGGACACGCAGGATTGTCTGCGCCTTGGCCGACGGATTGGCGAAGGCGAGCTGCTTCATGTCGCGCGCGACATAATACCAGTCCTTCTCGCCGAACTGACTGACGAAGGTCGGACGGCCAAGCGTCCCTTCGACCGACTGGCGATTGTCAATTCCCGGCTGAATCGAATCGACCAGCAGATTGTCGACAAGATAGCCCTGATGCGTGCGGATGCGCGTACAGCCGGGCAGGGTCGCGGCGACGCCCGCCAAAACGGCGATCAGGGAAAGTGTCTTGAAACGCATCCTATTCTCCAGCGGCCCCCGGGCATGTCGGCGCGGGGCTGCTCCTGACGCATCGCCATTGCATATCCGGCCCGATCCCCCCAATATGGGATTGCATCGCAAGGCACAAGCCAGAGTGCACGCCGCACGACGCAGGATAACCGGATTTTCAGGGCCAACCCGTTTCATGTCGTTGCTCGATCGCCTATTTCCCCGTTCCCGGCCGGCAAACCCGATGGCGCCACTCTATCAGGCGGTCGTCCATCGCGGACGCGCCGTCCACTGGTATGTCGAAGGCGCCGTGCCGGATACGCTCGACGGGCGGTTCGACATGATCGCCGCGGTACTGAGCCTGGTGCTGTTGCGGCTGGAGGAAGCCGATCTGCGGCAGGAAAGCGTCTTTCTGACCGAGCTTTTCATCGACGACATGGAAGGGCAGCTTCGCCAGATCGGCGTCGGCGACGTGGTGGTCGGCAAGCAGGTCGGCCGGATGATGAGCGCGCTCGGCGGGCGGCTTTGCGCCTATCGCGACGGGCTGGCCGAAGGCGGCGATCTGGGAGATGCCCTGCGCCGCAACCTCTATCGCGGCGAAGCTGTCGATGACGGCGCGGTCGCGCAGGTTGAAAAGGAGCTGCGTCACTTTGCCGCGGCGCTGAAGACCACCGATCCTCAGGCGCTTCTGGCCGGGCAGCTTCCGGCATGAACCCGCCGACCGATTCGGCCAGGCCGGAAGTTTCCCGCCCGGAATTTTCCCGCATCGTCCGGCTCGACGAGATCGGCCGGATGCAGTGGCCGACGCATGTCGAAGCCGACGAGGCCGAGTGCGCCGCTCTGGCAAAACGCTTCGGCTTTGCCGCGCTCGACTGGCTGTCCGCCGATTTCAGCCTCGTTCGGGAAGGAAAGACGGTGTTCGCCAGCGGGTCGATCGGCGCGCAGCTTGCCCAGCCCTGCATCGCCACCGGCGATTCCGTGGCGGAAGAGGTGCAGGAGGAGTTCGCCATCCGCTTCGTTCCCGAGGGAGAAGCGAACCGGACCGAGCCGGGCGAGGAGATCGAGATCGACGCCGAAGCCTGCGACATTCTGCCCTATGCGGGCGAGCGCATCGACATGGGGGAGGCAATTGCCGAAACGCTGGCGTTGGCCGTGAACCCCTATCCGCGCAGCCCCGGCGCCGACGCCTGGCTGCGCGATGCAGGGGTCATGACCGAGGAACAGGCCGGTCCCTTCGCCGCTCTGGCGGCTCTCAAGGCCAAATAGTCATCATCATCACTCCTTCGCGTCTTCCATCTTTTCGGGCGTAACGTCGGCCTGGCGCTTTTCCGCCGGCTTGCGCTGCTCGAAACAGCGCGCCATGAACGCCTCGTCCTCGGCGGTCAGCTTCTTGTCGAAATCCGGGAAATGCTCCTCTTCCTCCTCGTCGATATGATGGAGGTAGCGATGCTTCATCTCGCGAAACTTCGTCAGCCACGCACCGGTCGCCATGTCAGTCGCGGCCAGATCGTTCAGCATTTCCTCGATCTCGTGATGCTCGGCAACCGAATGGCGCACTTCTGACGTCAGGTCGGGCTTGCGCATGACGGTGGAATAGAGCGCCTGTTCTTCCGCCGCGGCATGCGCCTTCACTTCCAGCGTGAACTGGCGAAACAGCTTTATCCTCTCATCCGATTCGCCATGAGTGTCGTCGATCTTCGCGAGAAGATCGCGATGTTTGTCATGATCGTCGCGCAGGATGCTGAAGATGTCGCCATGATGTGCCATTGGAAGCTCCTTCGGGAATTGCGTGTCTTCCTACTGAACGCGCTGCGTCGGGATTCGTTTCGGCGAACTTCACTGTTCCCCTTCTGTTCGGAACATCCCGGCGCTATAAGGGGGGTATGGAGACCGCCGCGCCCGCCCATCGCAAGATCATCCATATCGACATGGATGCCTTCTATGCATCGGTGGAACAGCGGGACGATCCGGAGCTGCGCGGGAAACCCGTCGCGGTCGGCGGCGGCGGCCCGCGTGGCGTCGTCGCGGCGGCGAGCTATGAGGCGCGCGCCTTTGGTGTCCGCTCCGCCATGCCGGGCGGAAAGGCCCGGAGGCTTTGCCCCGACCTCATCTTCGTTCGCCCGCGTTTCGACGCCTATCGCGAGGTATCGCAGCAGATCCGCCGCATCTTCGAGCGCTTCACCGACATCATACAGCCGCTGTCGCTCGACGAGGCCTATCTGGATGTCACCCGGAACAAGCCGGGAATTGCGTCGGCCACCTATGTCGCGGAGGAAATCCGCCGCATGATCCGCGAGGAGACCGGCCTCACCGCCTCTGCCGGTGTTTCCTATTGCAAGCTGATCGCGAAGCTGGCTTCGGACCAGAACAAGCCGGACGGCCTGTGCGTGGTGACGCCCGAGCAGGGGCCGGACTTCATCGCCGCGATGCCGGTGAAGCGCATCCACGGCATCGGCCCGGTGACGGCGCGCAGGATGAAGGATATGGGCATAGAAACCGGCGCGGATCTGCGCCGGTACGATCTGGCAACGCTTCAGAACCGGTTCGGCAAGGCCGCGCGCTTCTATCACGGCGCCGCGCGCGGAATCGACGACAGGCCGGTCGAGGAGCGCTGGGTGCGCAAGTCGATCAGCGTCGAGGACACGTTCGAGACGGACCTCTATGGCCCGGCGGAGCTCGATGCGGCGCTTGTCCTGATCATCGAGAGGTTGTGGCAGCGCATGGAGAAGTCGGAAAGTTTCGGCCGCACGGTGACGCTCAAGATCAAGTTCAACGACTTCAGCATCATGACACGGTCGGCGAGCCAGAAGGAGCCGGTGATGACGGCAGACCAGCTCGACCGGATCGGGCGCGACCTGCTCGCCAGACAATGCCCGGTGCCGCGCGGCGTGCGTCTGCTCGGCCTCGGGGTCCACAATCTCGAAGCCGAACAGACAGACACAGTGGAAAATCGGGAACGGCAGCAGCTAAGTCTGGCATTGTGAAACCTTGCCGGCAAAGTCAGCCTGCATTCAGCCGCGCCATGCTATTGGCCCGGTCAGATCAGGTCCGGGCGACCAGACTTCCTGTCGATGCGGACCTCTCGATAAATGTTCATATCAACGGAGACGCAATCATGATCAGATCGCTCATCGCATCCGGCGCCATGGCGCTGGCGCTCATCGCCACCCCGGCCGCGGCTGCACCCACGGCCGCCGACAAGGGCGAGGCCGAGCTTGCAAAAATGCTTGAAGGCCGCGTCGCCGGAAAGCCGCAAAGCTGTATCACCGCATGGTCCGGCAGTGACCTCCGGGTCATCGACAAGACGGCGCTCGTCTACGATGCCGGCTCTACGATATATGTGGCCCGGCCAGCCGACCCGCGCTCGCTCGATTCCAATGACATATTGGTCATCAAGCGGACCGGTGGGCAATTGTGCAAGCAGGATATCGTCCAGACGATCGACCGGTCGTCCGGCTTCATGACCGGAGTCGTCTTCCTCGGCGATTTCGTGCCCTACAAGAAGAACTGAACCGTCCGGAACGCGTAAGCCCGGCCCGCAGCGTCGCCCTCGCGGCGCTGCGAACCCGGTATCAGAACGGGATGATGCGCGACTTCTTCGTGAACTTCATATAGCCCGCGTTTATGCCCGCGCGCCATCCGACACCGAGGCGGATCGGGATCAACACGACATTGCCCTTGCGCAGATAGGTGGCGGTAAAGCCGCCCACGACATAGAGCGCGCCCTCAGCACCCGGGAAGCGGGTGTAAAGCTCCTCTGTATCGTAAAGATTATAGACGAGGACGAAGACCTTGGACGCGTTGCCGCCGACATCGAAACCGATGGAAGGGCCGGTCCAGTAGACGTCGCGCTTGCCCTCGATCTTGTGGTTGAGCGTTCCCGATCCGTAGCGCAGGCCGACGACGATCGCGCCGGAGGCTTCGCGCCCGGCGATATAGGCGTTGGGTTCACCCTGGTCCTTCAATATCTTCTCGATCAGGCTCGCCAGTCCTTCCGCACCCTTGCCGAACACGCCCTCGGCGGCGCTTACGACATCGTCCTTCTGATAGGATGTACGCGGATCGGGGGAGACCGGAACGGTGGTCGCGCCCGCCGCCGGAGGCTGGCCTGCCGGGGCGGGTTGGTCGATCGGCGGCGGATAGGCCGGATCCGCCGGAACGGAGGTCGTTCCGCCCGGAGGCGCGAGGTCGGCGTCGATCGCGTCATTCGGTTCGACGGTCTGCACCTGTGCATGCACGGGCGCGATGGCAAGCCCCGCAATGGCAATCGCGATGCTCCAGCCCTTCAGGCCACGGCCGATCCACTCCGCTGCTTTTGTCATGCTTTTCCCCGACCCTTCAAAGATGCGCAGCACTATCCGGATAGCGAGATGAAACGGCAATGAACGAACGGCGATATGAGTCGTTTTTGCGTCCAGCCGAATCGAAAAACGCTTGATCCGGAAGTGTTTGGCTATTTCTGCAGCCACCGCGTCGCCTTGAACCATATGCCCACGACACCCCCCACGGCGACGCTGAAAGCCGTTACGCCCCAGAATGCCCAGGGCCGGTGCGCAAAGGGGATGCCCTCCACATTCATGCCGAGCAGACCGGTGACGAAGGTCAGCGGCAGGAAGATCAGGGCGACGATCGCCAGTACCAGGGCCTGCTTGTTCATATGTTCGGCCCGCAGATCGGTGAGGGCCTCATGCGTCAGCGCCGCGCGTTCGCGGACCGCCACCAGTTCCTCGACCATGCGCGCCGCCCGGTCGCCTGCCTCCTGGATGTGCAGCCGGTCCTCCGGCTCCAGCCAGTTGCAGGGCATGGCAACCAGTCGCTCCAGCATCTGCCGTTGCGGCGCGAGGAACCGGCGGTACGAAATGGCGGCGGCGCGCAGCATTGTCACGCGATGCCGCACGCCGACCTTGCCATCGTCGGAAATATGGCTTTCGATGGTGTCGAGTTCATCGCCAAGCTCGGCGATATAGGGATCGAGATCCTCGGTAATTTCCATCGCGACCGCCGTGATGAGGTCGCCCGGATCGTGAATGTTGCCCCGGAGCATCTGCGCGATCACCCGGTCCAGCGCCGCCATCGGCCGGTATGACAGGCTGACGACACGCCCCTGCTCCGCCCACATCCGGATCGAGACCAGCGAATCGCCATCGGCGGCATTGTCCGCGCCCAGACCGCGCATGTTGAGCAGTGCGCCATGTTCATATGCGGAGGCGCGCGGTCGGGTTTCGCTGGCGAGAAGCGCGGTCAGCACGACCGGGGGGATGGTTACGAGGGAGGAGAGCAGTTGTTCCGCATCCTCATGCGCACCGTCGACATGCACCCACAGGAACGACCCCGGCGCCAGCGCGGAAGGAATCTGCGACAGCGCCAGTTCCTGCACATTCGTGCCATCGATCAGGAAGCACCGGCTCATGACGTCTCGCCCTTTCGCAACCAGAGCGCCAGCCCGGGTCCGTTCCAGCAGGGCGGATCGGCGCTTTCATGGCGCGCGGCGTCGGCGCGAGCGCGGTCGAGGATCGCTACCGCAATGCCCGGCGCGTGGAAGATCGCGTCCGCCTGCCCCAACAGGCGAGCCGCCCGCAAGGTCAGATCGTCCGGGTCGTCCGACTGTAAATCGATGATTTCGAGGCGCGAGGGCGCCTCTTCACTTCCGCCCGTCAACCACGCGGCCACCGCGGCCACCGCGTCCGTTCCCACCCCGGACAGCGGATCGAGCGAACCGCCTTCGCCCAGCGCGGCATCGATCGCCCGGCGCCTCAAGGCAGGATCGGGCCAGCGCTCACGCATCGCTCCGCGCGCCGCGCCAAGCGCCGAAGCCAGGCCGCCGAGCGTCGCGGGAAGCAGCGCCTCCAGCCGCTGCCGCAGCATCTTTGCGAGACCCGCGGACGCGCCACCCGTGCCGATGGCGATGATCACCGGATCGCGGTCGACGATGGCGGGCAGCGTGAAGTCGCACAGCGCGGGACGATCAACCGCGTTCACCAATATGCCGCGGGCCTTCAGGCGCGCCACGGCCGCCTCCGCCACCGCGTCGTCGTCCATGGCGACAATGGCGAACGCCGCGTCGGCTGTTTCGTCCGTGGAAATGTCCGCGCCCGCCCGTTCCAGCAGGCGCCGCTTGGCATCCGCGCCTTCGCCTTCACCCAGCAGGATGACCGGCCGTCCCTCCAGCTTCACGAATAGCGGGAGGCTATGCATCGTCCGTCAATCCTTCAGCCAGTCCGGCACGCGTTCGGCGGCGATGATGGTTTCCGGCAATATGCGGTCCGCAACCACGGCAAACCGGCCCCCGTCGACCATCACCTCCGGCACCAGCGGGCGGCTGTTGTAGGTGCTCGCCATCGTCGCGCCATAGGCCCCGGCGGTGCGAAACACCGCGAGGTCGCCGGATTTCACGGCATCGATATCACGTCCCATGGCAAAAGTGTCGCCGCTTTCGCACACCGGGCCGGCGATATTGGCGACCATGCGCTCGCCGGTCGGGCAGACCGCCTCGAAATCATGCCAGGCGTCATACATTGCGGGGCGCGCCAGATCGTTCATCGCCGCATCGACGATGATATAGGGCCGCGCCACGCCCGGCTTCACCCAGATGACGCGGGTCAGCAGCACGCCGGCATTGCCGACGATGACCCGGCCGGGTTCGAACATCAGCATCACGTCCCAGCCCCGCGTCGCGCGTTCCACCATCGCGCCATAGTCGGCCGGACTGGGCGGCACCTTGCCGCGCTCATAGGGCACACCAAGACCGCCGCCCAGGTCCACCCGGTCGATCACATGCCCCGCCGCGCGCAATTCCCGCACCAGCGCGCCAATCTTGCCAAAGGCGGCCTCCAGCGCGCCCAGATCGAAAAGCTGGCTGCCGATATGGAGCGCGACGCCGCGCAGGTTGAGGCCGGGCAGGCGCGACAGGCGCGCGAAGATCCCCCCTGCCTCGTCGATCGGCACGCCGAACTTGTTCTCCGACTTGCCGGTAGAGATCTTGGCATGGGTGCCGGCGTCGACATCCGGATTGACGCGCAGCACGGCCGATGCCGTCATCCCCCGCGCCTGCGCCATCCCGGCGAGGACAGCCCCCTCTTCCTCCAGCTCGATATTGAACTGGCCGATCCCCGCGTCGAGGGCATGGGCGAGTTCCGCCCGCGTCTTTCCGACACCGGAAAAGACGATGTCCTTCGCCGCCATTTCGGCCGCAAGCGCGCGCGCGATTTCGCCTCCTGAAACGACGTCCGCGCCGAAGCCCTGCTTTGCCAGCACCTTCAGCACGGCGAGGTTGGGATTGGCCTTGATCGCGAACGCGATGTGCTTGGCAGGAATGCCCGAAAGCGCGGCCGTGAAGACCTGCGCATGCCGTTCAAGTGTCGCGCGCGAATAGATATAGACTGGCGTGCCGACCGCCTCTGCGATGGCGGGCACGGGTACGTCCTCCGCATGAAGGACACCGTCGCGATAGGTGAAATGGTCCATGGGCCTCTTTTATCCGGACGGTCAGGAGGGCGGCAGGTCGAACGGGTCGGGTTCCCGTTCCTGTGACCGGCGCAGCGGCTCGGCACTGCGGTCGGGCCGGGCCTGGGTCGAAGGTCGCATCAGTTCGGCCGGCGTTTCCGGTTCCGTTGCGCCATGCGCCACCGGCACCGGGTCCATTCCGGGCGCCGCCGTCAGGTCCTTGCGCGACCCGCAACCGCCCAGCGCCAGCGCCAGACCGGCAAGGGCCACTATCGCCCCCGCCCTCACGCGCCTTCTCCCGCCATCGCGGCGCGAGCCTGCGCGATGCGCGCGCGCACCTGTTCCGGCGCAGTGCCGCCATGGCTCTTGCGGCTGGCGACCGATGCGTCGACCGACAGCACCGCGAACACGCCGTCCGTGATGCGCGGGTCGATGGCCTGCAGGTCGGCAAGCGGGATGTCGCAAAGCGGGCAGCCTTGCTCTTCGGCCAGTTTCACCACGGCGCCTGTAATATGATGCGCCTCGCGGAACGGCACGTCGCCCTCGCGTACCAGCCAGTCGGCGAGATCGGTCGCGGTCGCAAAGCCGCTCTCCGCCAGCGCCCGCATCCGGTCCGTGCGGAACGTTGCTGTCTCGACCATCCCGGCCATCGCCGCGATGCAGAGGCCGAGCAGGTCATGCGCCTCGAACACCGGCGGCTTGTCGTCCTGCATGTCCTTGGAATAGGCAAGCGGCAGGCCCTTCATCGTCACGCACAGGCCGGTCATGCAGCCCATGATCCGCCCGGCATGGCCGCGCACCAGCTCGGCCGCATCGGGGTTGCGCTTCTGCGGCATGATCGAGCTACCCGTTGAATAGGCATCGGGAAGCCGCACGAAACCGAAGGGCTGACTCGCCCAGATGATGAATTCCTCGGCAAGGCGCGACAGGGGCAGCGCGCACTGGGTTGCCGCCATCAGGTAATCGAGCGCGAAATCCCGGTCCGATACGGCGTCGAGGCTGTTGTCGGTCGGCGCATCGAAACCGAGCGCGGCCGCCGTCATATGCCGATCGACCGGAAATCCGGTGCCCGCCAGCGCCGCGCTGCCCAGCGGGCTGCGATTGAGGCGCAGGCGCGCATCGGCAAGCCGCGACCGGTCGCGCGCCAGCATCTCGTAATAGGCCATCAGATGATGGCCCAATGTCACCGGCTGCGCGCTCTGAAGATGGGTGAAGCCGGGCATCACGCTGTCTGCGTGTTCCTCCGCGCGCGCGACGAGAGCCGCCTGCAGCATCTTCAGCGCAGCATCCGCTTCGTCGATCGCATCGCGCACCCACAGGCGGAAATCGGTCGCGACCTGGTCGTTGCGGCTGCGCGCGGTGTGCAGCCGCCCTGCCGCCCGGCCGATCAGCTCGGCAAGCCGCGACTCGGTGACCATGTGGATGTCTTCCAGTTCCATGTTCACCGGCACGCCATGTTCTTCATATTCGGCGGCGACCCGGCTCAGCCCCTCGGTAATCGCCTGCGCGTCCTCGCCGGTGACGATACCCTGCGCGGCCAGCATCGCGACATGCGCCTTCGATCCGGCGATATCCTGTCGCCACAGACGCTTGTCGAACGGGATCGAGGCGTTTATCTCGCGCATTACCGAAGCCGGCCCTTCCGCGAAGCGCCCGCCCCACATGCTGTTGGAGCCTGCCTTGACCTTCCCGTCGCCCATTTCGTCCCGTTCGCTGATCGCCCTGCTCCTGCCCGCGATGATGCTCGCCGGATGCGATAGGCAATCCGGGAACGCGGGGCAAGACAATGCGGCAACTCCGGGCGAAGTGACAAGCGGCGAAGTGCAGGCCGAGGCCGCCACGGGCGCGCCGGCCAAATATGTGATCGACAAGAGCAAGGCGGGCGAGCCGATGCCCGATTTCGCCTTCACCGATGCACAGGGCAAGGACGTGACGCTGGAAAAATTCGTGGGCAAGCCCGTCCTCGTCAACCTGTGGGCGACATGGTGCGCGCCCTGCGTCGCGGAAATGCCGCAGCTCGACGCGATAGCCGGCACCTATGCAAAGGACGGCTTGCAGGTTCTCACCATCTCTCAGGACAGCATGGGCGCCGAGAAGGTGGTGCCCTTCTTCAAGGCCAAGGGTTTCAAGAATATCGAACCCTGGCTCGACCCGGAAAACCGCTTCGCCTTTCACTTTGGTGGGGGCGTCTTGCCCGCGAGCGTGCTCTATGACGCGCAGGGCAAGGAGGTCGCGCGGGTAACCGGCGCGCTCGACTGGGAAGTCGACGAGGCGGCGGCGCTGCTGGAGCAGACCGTCGGGGGCTAGGCCTCGAAAAGGCTAGATCGGTCGCATGCGGCGGATGCGACGGGCCGTCCTTACGGTGTCATAGCTGAATATCGCGAGGCCGATCCAGATCAGCACGAAACTCGCCAGCTTTGCCAGCCCCAGCGGCTCTCGATACAGGAACAGCGCGATCAGGAACTGCACGCTGGGGCCGATATATTGCAGCAGGCCGATCGCGACGAGCGGAAGCTGCCGGACGATCACGCCGAAAAAGAGCAGGGGCACCATCAGGACGATACCGGACCCGACAAGCAGCAGGCTTTCGGGAAGGTCGCGCCCAAACGCCATGGTACCATCGTGCCACATCCAGCCCAGCCACAGCAGGGACAGCGGCGCAAGCAGCGCGGTTTCGAGCGTCAGCCCCACGGTAGACCCGACCGGCGCGACCTTGCGGATCAGCCCATAGGTTCCGAAGCAGGCTGCGAGACCGAGGCTGATCCAGAGGGTCGTCAGCGCGGAGAAGGCCATGAAGACCACTGCTATTGTCGCCAGCGCGATGGCGACAATCTGTGGCCGCGAAACCTTTTCCTTCAGCACCACGATGCCAAGGCCGACATTGACCAGCGGAGTCAGAAAATAGCCGAGACTGATCGCCAATATGTGGTTCTCCGCCACCGCGATGACGTTGAGCAGCCAGTTGACGGAAATGAGGATCGCGCTGGGCAGAAGTGCGGCGATCACGGTACGATTGCGCGTGGCGGCCTTCACCTCGGCGATGCGGCGGGTCCACAGGCAGAGCAGACCCAGGAAGAAAAGCGACCAGAGAATCCGGTGCATGACCACTTCATAAGGCGAGACAGTGGGCAACAGCTTGAAATAGATCGGGGCGAGGCCCCACACGGCGTAGAGCGCCGCGCCATTCCAATAGGCGGAGGCGGGAATGTGGCCCGCCTCTGCGCGGGAACTGGCAACCGGATCGTTCACGCGCGGCCCATGCGGCAGGGCAACGCCTTGCGCAAGCGGGATTGCGCGGATTTCAGCGATATCCGCAAGCAAGCGCAATTAGGGGTGAAAAATCCAGCCACCCATGCGTTGCCCCCGGCCGGGCCTGGGGTAGACCAGTGGGGTACTCTTGCGACTAATCCGCCGGACCTGTTTCGCGCTGAGGCCGGCTTGCCGT
>JBFXHW010000065.1:0-10813 GCA_050176605.1 Sphingobium sp.
TTACGAGACCTGTGCGCGGGTGGGGATAGAGCCTTGGGATTGAACGTTTTCTATCTTACGACGGCGAAATGCCTTGTGCTACCGCCGCCCTGATCGAAGCGGGGCAGCTTTCATGCTTGGGCTGCGAGAATATTCATGGTGCGCTTGAGGTTGTAGGCGATGGCGGTGAGGTGGACTTGGACGGCGGCGTTGGCGAGACCTCGCCAGCGCATTCGGCGCAGACCGTAACATCGCTTCCATGTTCCAAAGATCTTCTCGATCCGGCCGCGTACGCGATGGATCGGTTGGTTCCATTCACGAAGCTTGCGCAACGTTTCAGCTTCGTCACGGCCCCACATGCCGGTGGCCACAATCCGGGGTATACCGCCCTTCGCCCGCACGGCATCGCGAAAGTGATTGCCGCGATAGGCGCTGTCGGCAAACACCTCGCCGGGATTGTCGGGCAAGGCTTCAGGGCCTGCCTTGCCGTCATTGATATTGGCGGATGTGACCGAGACTTCCTCGACCAACGCTGTATCGGCGTCAGCGCCAACATGGGCCTTGAAGCCATGAACAGCCCGCTTCCCCCTGTGTTTTACCCAGCGTGCGTCATCATCGCCTTCACTGGCGGAGGCAATGATGGTGGCATCGATCAGTGTTCCGGTCTTGACCGTCACTGCCTTTGACTTGAGCTGCGCAGTCACGGTTTCAAACAGCGCCCGGTCAAGATTGTGCGAAACGAGCAGCCTGCGAAATCTGACGAACGCGGTCCGCTCGGGCGTCGCTTCACTGGCCGAAAACCCACAAAAGCGGCGAAAGGAAGAACGATCGTCGAGCGCTTCGGCCAGCTTCACATCGGACAGGTCGTACCAGATCGAGAGAAGCAGGGCTTTGAACATCGCAAGGGGTGGCCAGGCAGGCTCACCTTTGGTAGCCGAATAGAGCGGATCAAGAAGCTCAGCGACCGGACTCCAATCAACCAGTTTGCCAAGCTCGTCGAGCGATGATGCGGGCCGTCTGCGCCCAGCAAAACCAAACTGCTCCTGACCTATCGAACGTTGCGCCACATCCGGTCCCCCTCCTTGGAAAGGCCATAGAATCAGCAATCAAAGCCACTGTCTATCCCCACCCGCGCACAGGTCTCGTTACAGGCCCGAAACACTCGCGCTCCATGCCGGTTGGCGCGCGGACCCCGCGACCGGATCGGTCGCGCCTCCGATCTATCAGACGACATCCTATCAGTTTCAGGATGCCGGGCATGCCGCGCGGCTGTTCGCGCTGGAGGAGCTTGGCAATATCTACACCCGCATTGGCAACCCGACCGTCGACATATTGGAGCAGCGGGTGGCCGCGCTGGACGGGGGCGCGGCCGCGCTGGCGGTGTCTTCCGGGCAGGCTGCGTCGGCCTTTGCCGTGCAGAATCTGGCCCGCGCGGGCGACAATATCGTTTCGGGTACGGACCTTTATGGCGGCACCTGGAACCTGTTCGCCAATACGCTGAAGGATCTCGGCATCGAGACGCGTTTCGTCGACCCCTCCGACCCACAGGCCTTCGTCGATGCGAGCGACGAGCGAACGCGCGCCTGGTATGTCGAAACCCTGCCCAATCCGAAGCTGGTCGTCTGCCCGATGGCGGAAATCGCGGCGGCGGGCCGGCCGATGGGCATACCGCTGATCGTCGACAACACGGCCGCGCCGCTGATCGCCCGGCCGTTCGATCATGGCGCGGCGATCATCGTCTATTCGGCCACCAAATATCTTGGCGGGCATGGAACCTCGATCGGCGGGGTGATCGTCGATGGCGGAAATTTCGACTGGGAGGCGTTTCCGGAACGGCAACCCAATCTCAACACACCCGATCCCAGCTATCATGGCGCGGTGTGGGCACAGGCGGCCAAGCCGCTCGGGCCGATCGCCTATATATTGCGCGCGCGAACCGTTCTGCTGCGTGACCTTGGGTCCTGCCTCTCGCCCTTCAACGCGTTCCAGATATTGCAGGGGATCGAGACGCTGGCTCTGCGCATGCCGCGCCATTGCGAGAATGCGGCGAAGGTGGCCGATTTCCTCAAAAAGCAGCCATCCGTCACCAAGGTCATCCACCCTGGCCAGTTGACCGGAGAGCAGCGGGCGCGAGCCGACAAGGTGCTGACCGGTGGCGATGGCGGCCTGCTGGGCTTTGAACTTGCGGGCGGCGTGGAGGCGGGTAAGCGTTTCATCGACGCGCTCAAGCTGTTCTACCATGTCGCCAATATCGGCGACGCGCGCAGTCTGGCGATCCATCCGGCCTCGACCACGCACAGTCAGCTATCGCCGGAGGAGCAGGCCGCAACAGGCGTGACTCCCGGCTATGTGCGCCTGTCGATCGGGCTGGAACATATCGACGATATCTGTGCGGACCTTTCGCAGGCGCTGGCGGCGGCCGGGTGAAGCGGGGCACCGGCGCGCCCTTTTTGGCGGGAGGAATGTAACCAAAACGCCCCTCGTGCGTACTACACTAGGTGCAAGTCCGGCTGGGCGGTTGCGAGAAGCGGGGAGCGAGCAAGCGATGCAATCGATGCCCAGCGCGGCTTTACGGGGCGAGGTTTCCGATACGGATGCGCTTGCTCGCGCGTTCATCGCGACGCGCGGACTCAGTCTTGATCTCGTCGCGACGCTTTCCGATGCCGATGCGACCGTCCAGTCGATGCCGGACGCGTCGCCCGCAAAATGGCATCTCGCGCACACGACGTGGTTTTTCGAGACCTTCATTCTGCGCGATCATGTGCCCGGATACCGGCCGCATGACGAGCGGTGGCATTATCTTTTCAACAGCTATTATGAAGCGGAGGGGCCGCGCCATGACCGGTCCCGGCGTGGAATGCTCACCCGCCCGACGCTCGACGAGGTGATCGACTATCGCCGCCGCGTGGACGACGCAGTGCTGGCGGCGATGCCCGCGGTCGTCGAACGCTGCCCCGGCCTGCTGCTGCTCGGCATCAATCATGAGCAGCAGCATCAGGAACTGCTGCTAACCGACATCAAGCATCTCTTCTTCTGCAATCCGCTCGGCCCGGCGGCATTTCCCTCCGCTCCGGCACCGGCCGCAGGGGCCACCGCCGCCCCGGTCCAGTGGCATGCGGGGCCGGTCGGGCTGATCGAGGTCGGCGATGCTGGCGGCGCCTTCTCCTTCGACAATGAAGCGCCCGCCCATCGCCATTATCTCTATCCCCATGCGCTGGCCGGCCGGCCCGTGACCAATGGCGAATGGGCCGCGTTCATGGCCGACGGTGGCTATGACACTGCCGCTCTGTGGCTCTCGGACGGTTGGACGTGGATAAAGGACGGCGCCATCGACGGTCCGTTCTATTGGCGACAGGCCGGAAATGAATGGGAGGAATTTACCCTGTCGGGCTGGCAAGCGATCAATCCGACCGCGCCCGTCGCTCACATAAGCCTCTACGAAGCCGACGCCTATGCGCGATGGGCGGGCGCTCGGCTGCCGACCGAACAGGAATGGGAGGCTTCGGCAAAGGCGTTCGACCCGGCGGCGGGCGATCAGCTCGACAGTGCCGGACCCGTCGCGCCGAAGGCCTTGGCCTCGACGGAACGCCTTTGCGCGATGTTCGGATCGGTCTGGGAATGGACAGGATCGGCCTATCGCCCCTATCCGGGCTTCGCCCCCGTCGAGGGGGCAGTCGGCGAATATAATGGCAAGTTCATGAGCGGTCAGTTCGTTCTGCGGGGCGGCAGTTGCGCCACGCCGCGCGGCCATGTTCGCGCCTCCTACCGCAATTTCTTCCACCCTCACCAGCGCTGGCAATTTTCCGGTCTGCGCCTCGCAAAGGATCTCTGACATGCAGCCGCACGCCACCATCGCCCTGCTCGACCGGGAAGACGACGGCGTCGACCCCGCATTCCGGTCGGATGTGCTGAAGGGGCTTTCGGAGCCGCAAAAGGCGGTTCCGGCGCGCTGGCTCTACGATCTTGCGGGCTCTGAACTGTTCGAGGACATCACGCGGCTGCCCGAATATTATCCGACCCGCGCCGAAACCGCGCTGCTCCGCCGCCACGGCGCAGACGTCGCCCGGCTGACCGGGCCAGGCCGGGCGGTGGTGGAGTTCGGATCGGGCAGCTCGACCAAGACGCCGCTTCTGCTGGGCGAGGTCGATGCTGCCGCCTATTTGCCGGTCGATATTTCCGGCGATTTTCTGGAACAGTCCGCGGCGCAACTGAGCGGGGGATTCCCCGATCTGCCTGTCATTCCGATAGAGGCCGATTTCATGCGCCCGGTTCCGCTGCCGCCGCAGGTTTCCGGTCTGCCGCCGCTGGGCTTCTTCCCTGGTTCGACCATAGGCAATATGGTGCCGCGCACAGCCGTCGACCTGCTGCGGTCGATGCGCGAAACACTGGGGCGCGGGGCGCATCTGCTGATCGGCTTCGATCGCGTGAAGCCGGTTCATCGCCTGATCGCCGCCTATGACGATGCGCAGGGCATCACGGCCCGCTTCAACCTTAATCTGCTGGAACGGATCAACCGGGAGCTGGGCGGCGACATTCCGGTCGACTGGTTCCGCCACGTCGCCCGCTGGAACGAGGACTGGAGCCGGATCGAGATGCATCTGGAGGCGACGGCAGATGTGGATTTCCGGGTCGGCCCAAGCCGTTTCTCCATGCAACGGGGCGAGACGATCCACACCGAGAACAGTCACAAATATACGCCGGATCAGGCGCGACTGATGCTGCAGGCGAGCGGGTGGAGCCCCTGTGCGCTGTGGACCGACGATGCGGGGGATTTCATGCTCCTGCTTGCCGAGGCGACGGCACTCCGCTCCGCGCCCTGACGGTCTGCGCTCAGCCGGTGATGCCGCCGGCCGCCAGCACGGCGAGCGTCACCAGTTCGCTTGCCGTAGAAGCCATGGTCGCGACCTGCACGGGTTTCTCCATGCCCACCAGCATCGGACCGATCACGCTGTCCCCGCCCAGTTCGCGCAACAGCTTGGCCGAAAGGTTCGCCGATTGCAGGCCGGGCATGATGAGGCAGTTGGCGGGCCCCGATAGCCGGCTGAAAGGATAGTTCTTCATCACATTGGGATTGAGCGCAACGTCGGGCGCCATCTCGCCCTCATATTCAAAATCGACCCCGCGTTCGTCGAGCAGGCTGACCGCGCCCCGGATATTTTCCAGCCAGTTGCCCCAGGGGTTGCCGAATGTGGAATAGGAGAGAAACGCCAGTCGCGGTTCATGGCCCATGCGCCGCGCGACGGCGGCGGTTCCCTCCGCGATATCGGCCAGCTCAGCCGCCGATGGCCGCTCGTGCACCGTCGTGTCGGCCATGAACACGGTGTGGGTCTGGCCGACGAGGATATGCACGCCGAAATTGGTGCGGTCCGGCACCGGATCGATAACCCGGCGGACCTCGCGCATGGTCTGGCTGTAGGTGCGGGTGGTGCCGGTGATCATCGCGTCAGCTTCGCCCATCTTGAGCAGCAACGACCCGAAGATATTGCGGTCCCGGTTCACCATCCGCTGACAGTCGCGCAGCAGATAGCCGCGACGCTGTAGCCGATCATAGAGCATGTCGACCATTTTCGGCACGAGCGGAGAATTGACGCTGTTGTGCACCTCGAAACTGTGCGGGTCGGAAACGCCGAGCGCGCGCAACCGGTCATAGACGTCCTGCCGCCCGACCAGCACCGGAATGCCGTAGCCGCCGTCGCGGAATTGGATTGCGGCGCGCAGCACCACCTCTTCCTCGCCTTCCGCGAACACCACGCGCTTGGGTTCCTTTTTCGCGCCCTCATAGGCGAGTGTCAGCACGGACGTGGTCGGATTGAGCCTCGCCTTCAGCGACTGGCGATAGGCCTCCATGTCCTCGATCGGCTTCTGCGCGACGCCGCTGTCCATCGCCGCCTGTGCCACCGCCGCCGACACCACTTCCATCAGGCGCGGATCGAAAGGGGCGGGGATGATGTAATCGGTGCCGAAGCTGTGCGATGTGCCGTAGGCGCGAGCAACCTCTTCCGGCACCTGCTGGCGCGCGAGGTCGGCGATTGCCTGCGCGGCGGCGATCTTCATCGCCTCGTTGATCGCCGTCGCCCGAACGTCGAGTGCGCCGCGAAAGATGAACGGGAAACCGAGAACATTGTTGACCTGGTTGGGATAGTCCGACCGGCCGGTCGCGACGACCGAATCCGGTCGCGCCTTCTTCGCGTCGTCCGGTGTGATTTCCGGGTCCGGATTCGCCATGGCGAAAATGATCGGCTTGGCTGCCATTTCCATTACCATATGCGGTGCAAGCGCACCCGCGGCCGACAGGCCGATGAAGACGTCCGCGCCTTTCAGCGCCTGCTCCAGCGTGCGCGCCTCCGTCTTCGCGGCGTGCGCGGATTTCCACTGGTCCATGTTCGTCGTGCGGCCCTGATAGATCACGCCCTCGCGATCGCACATGATGATGCGGGTGGCGTCGGCGCCCATCGCCTTGATCAGCTCGGTGCAGGCGATGGCGGCGGCGCCCGCGCCGTTCACGACGATGCTGATGTCCTTGATTGACCGGCCGGTGATGTACAGCGCGTTGATGAGCCCGGCGGTACAGATGATCGCGGTGCCGTGCTGGTCGTCATGCATGACCGGGATGTTCATCCGCTCCTTGAGTGCCTGCTCGATGATGAAGCATTCCGGCGCGCGGATGTCCTCAAGGTTGATCCCGCCGAAACTGGGTTCGAGCAGCGCGACCGCGTCGATGAACGCCTGCGGGTCCTCTGTCGCGACCTCGATGTCGATGGAATCGACGTCGGCGAAGCGCTTGAACAGCACCGCCTTGCCCTCCATCACCGGCTTGGACGCGAGCGCGCCGAGATTGCCGAGGCCGAGGATCGCCGTGCCGTTGGAGATCACTGCGACGAGATTGCCTTTCGCCGTATAGTCATAGGCGGTGGCCGGATCATTCGCGATCGCCTTCACAGGAATGGCGACCCCGGGAGAATATGCGAGGGAAAGGTCGCGTTGCGTCGCCATCGGTTTCGACGCGATGATCTCGATCTTGCCGGGACGCCCGGACGAATGAAAGAACAGCGCCTCGCGCTCTGAAAACTCAACCGTCGGTTTGTCAGCCATGCCTATCCCCTGAGCCATTTTGTCGCGTGCAGGCACCTTCGCCCTAGCGGCATTTATAGGCGGGCCACAAGTGGCTGTTCCGCATTTTTCGGCGGAAAATCCGGCACCCGCTCTTTCGCAGGCACGTGCGAGCCGCTATCGCTCCCCGTAATGGCCAGCCAGTCCCTCTCCGCGCAACAGAGCGAGCCGCCGGTGACCCCGATGATGGCGCAATATTTCGAGCTGAAGGCGCGGGCGTCGGGATGCCTCCTTTTCTATCGCATGGGCGACTTTTTCGAGTTGTTCTTCGATGATGCGAAGGCGGCGGCGGCCACGCTCGACATCGCGTTGACCTCGCGCGGCGAGCATGGTGGCGAACCCATCCCGATGTGCGGCGTGCCCGTGCACAGCGCGGAGGCTTATCTGGCGCGGCTGATCCGAGCCGGGCATCGCGTCGCCATCGCCGAGCAGATTGAAACGCCGGCCGAGGCCAAGGCCCGCGGTGGGAGCAAGGCGCTCGTCGCGCGCGGTATCATCCGGTATGTGACGCCCGGTACCCTGACCGAGGATACCCTGCTTGATGCCCGCGCCGACAACATGCTGGTCGCGGTCGGCGAGGCGGGCGGAGAGATCGGCATCGCGGCCGCCGACATCTCGACCGGCCGGTTCGAGGCGATGACGGTGGATGAGGGGGCTCTGTCGGCGGAGCTTGCGCGGATCGGCGCCAGCGAGATCGTGCTCGCAGAAGGGAGCGGTCTCGACATCGCCGGGGCGCACGGGTTCGAGAGGAGCGCCTTCTCTTCGCAACGCGCCGAGGCCCGGCTGAAGGCGATGTTCGGCGTGGCGACGCTCGATGGCTTCGGTATGTTCGGCAGGGCCGAGCTGAACGCCATGGGCGGCCTTCTCGCCTATCTTGACCATGCCGGGCAGGGCGTTCTGCCGCATCTCGCGCCGCCCGTGCACATTGCGCCGGGCAGCCATATGGCGATCGATGCGGCGACACGCGAGAGCCTGGAGGTCGTTTCGACCATGGCCGGTTCGCGGCAGGGAAGCCTGCTGCACAGCGTGGACCGGACGGTGACGGGCGCGGGCGCGCGGGCGCTGGCGGCGGACCTTTCCGCGCCGCTGCTGAACCGCGCGGAGATAGAGGCGCGGCTCGATCTTGTGCAGTGGTTGCACGATCATAGCGGACGGCGTGACGCGCTGCGCGTTTCGCTGCGCGCGCTGCCCGATGTCGGCCGCGCGCTCGGTCGGCTTGCCATGGGACGCGGCTCTCCGCGCGATCTCGGGCAATTGCGCGATGGCCTCAATGAGGCGCGGATGCTGCGGGAACGGCTGGCAAAGGTCGACACCAGACCCGCCTTGCTGGACCGCCTGTTGCCCGCGCTTGACGGGCATGGCGCGCTGGTCGACGAACTCGCCCGCGCGCTGGTGCCCACACCGCCCACTGAAGCGGCGAACGGCGGCTATATCGCGGAGGGCTATGACGCGGCGCTCGACGATCTGCGTCGCCTCGGCAGCGACGGGCGCCGCGCCATCGCACTGCTTGAAGCACAATATCGTGATCAGACCGGCATCGCCGCGCTGAAGATCCGTCACAATGCCGTGCTCGGCTATCATGTCGAGGTGCCGGCGAAGCATGGCGACACGCTGATGCGCGAAGGATCGGGTTTCACCCATCGGCAGACGCTGGCGGGAGTGGTGCGGTTCAATTCTGTCGATCTGCACGAGCAGGCGACGCGGGTGGCGCAGGCGGGCGGGCATGCGCTCGCTGCCGAGGCGGCGCACCTCGAAAGCCTTATCGAAATGGCGCTCGCCCGCAAGGAGGCGATCACGCAGGCGGCGCAGGCGCTCGCCCGGCTTGATGTCGCGGCTGCGCTTGCCGAACGCGCTGCCGAGGGTGGCTGGAGCAGGCCGCATTTCGTCGATCATCAATGCCTGGATATCCGGGGCGGGCGGCACCCCGTGGTCGAGGAGGCGCTGCGGCGCGACGGTCAGCAGTTCGTCGCCAACGATTGCGCGCTGTCGGAAAGCGACCGGCTCTGGCTCGTCACCGGCCCCAATATGGGCGGCAAGTCGACCTTCCTCCGACAAAACGCGCTGATCGTCTTGCTGGCGCAGGCGGGCGGCTATGTGCCCGCGTCATCGGCGACGCTGAGCCTCGTCGACCGGTTGTTCAGCCGCGTCGGCGCGTCGGACAATCTGGCGCGGGGGCGTTCCACCTTCATGGTCGAGATGGTGGAGACCGCCGCGATCCTCGCTCAGGCGAGCGAGCGCAGCTTCGTGATTCTAGACGAGGTCGGGCGCGGTACGTCAACTTATGACGGGCTGGCGCTCGCATGGGCGGTGGTCGAGGCGGTGCATGAGGTGAACAAATGCCGATGCCTGTTCGCGACCCATTATCACGAGCTGACGCGGCTCGCCGAAACGCTGCCCGCGCTCTCGCTCCACAATGTTCGCGCGCGCGAATGGAAGGGCGATCTGGTGCTGCTCCACGAGGTCGCCGAGGGGCCAGCCGACCGTAGCTATGGCATCGCCGTCGCGCGGCTCGCGGGCCTGCCGCCCGCCGTGCTGGCCCGCGCGAAGGATGTGCTGGCGCGGCTGGAGGCAGGCAGGGCAAAGACGGGCGGCATAGCCGCGGGCCTCGATGACCTGCCGCTGTTCGCCCTATCCGCTGCGCCGGAGGAGGAAGTTGCGCCCGATGCGGTGCGCGATGCGTTGGATAGGGTGGATGTCGATGCGCTGTCGCCGCGTGAGGCGCTCGATCTCGTTTACAGGCTGAAGGCGCTCGCCGCTGGCGAAGGGTAAGGGCGGCTCGTCAATGCGACGGTTGCATGCATCGATCGTCGATTTCTTAACCCTGTTTCGGCTAATGTGGGACGGTGGCGTTCCCATTGTAACCGCAAGTCCCTAGATAAGGACCTATGAGCGACATTTTCACTACCCTGCCCAACCGGCGCACGATCATCGACCGGCGCGCCGTGTCCGACAGGATCGAGACCGAGCTTGCGGAGGCCGACACCAATGACGCATCGGTGTTGCGCGCGAAGATCGTCGCGGTGCTCGCCGAGGCGCTGGAGCGAGGCCGTGCAGAGGCCGCGCGCAGGCTTGAGGAGCGACCGACCAACGGGCGGGAGGCGGTACAGGCTTTTGCCTTCCTGACCGATCAGTTGCTGCGCCTGCTTTATGATGCGACCACACATCATCTCTATAACCTCGCCAATCGCAGCACCGGGGAGCAGCTCGTATTGCTCGCCGTGGGCGGATATGGACGCGGCGAGATGGCGCCGTTCAGTGACGTCGATATCGCCTTCGTGACGCCCTACAAGCCGACAGGCTGGACGGAGCAGGTGATCGAATCCATGCTCTATTCGCTATGGGATCTCGGCCTCAAGGTCGGACACAGCAGCCGCTCGATCGACGAGATGGTGCGCATGGCGAAGGCCGATCTCACCGTGCGTACCGCGCTGCTGGAGGCGCGCTATGTCTGGGGCGATACCAATGTCTATGAAGAGGCGCGCTCGCGTTTCGTCTCCGACGTGGTGAAGGACAGTGCGCGCGCCTTCGTCGCGCAGAAGCTGGCCGAGCGCGACGAGCGCCACAAGCGCATGGGCGACAGCCGCTATGTCGTCGAACCCAATGTGAAGGAAGGCAAGGGGGGGCTGCGCGACCTTCACACCCTCTTCTGGATCGGCTAATTTGTGAACCGGGTGGATTCGGTGGCCGGGCTTGTCGTTGCCGGGCTGCTGACGCCCAAGGAGCT
>JBFXHW010000066.1:0-10745 GCA_050176605.1 Sphingobium sp.
GATTATCGGCAATCAGGATGTCCGCGTCGCGAATGATCTCGTCGCCCTTCATCGTGATCGCCGTCGCCCCGCGCAGCAGCAATGCGCCACGCGGGACATCCCGGGTGGCGAGAACTGTTACGTCGGTCGCGGAAACGCCACCGGTGCCGGGAGGTGGCGCATCGGCATCGCGCGGGATCGTTCCCGCCGCGTCCAGCGACACAGCCTCAAGCGCGCGCCGGTAGAACGTCGAGCCTACCGACCAGAAGATCGTCTCGCCACCATCGGCCCAGCCAAAGAAATCCGCCCCGACGTCGGTGATCCTGCGGTGAGGAACGGACGGCGCCGAAAGATCGACCACCTCGCCTCTCTTGCCCGGCATCGCGAACAGATGGAGTTGCTGCGCGATTTGCGCCAACACCCATTTGCCGTCCGGGCTGACACGCATGTCGTCGACCGGGGCCGAACCTTGGGCGAAATACCAGCCGGGTCCGACGGCCTGAACCAGTATTGTTTCCCGCGGGATGCCGGAATAATCGATGTCGTGCATCCCGTCCGGGCTTTCGATGTAGACATGCCCCGGTTGCGGCCCGAAATGCGGTGTGCCGCCCATTTTCCCGGTCGCGATCACGCGCGGCGGCGTCGTACCCACAGCATCGAAGATCACCAGTTCCGCATCGCGAAACTGGCCGAATTCGAGATAGCTGTTGAGCCGGTCGCGATTGCTCGACCGCACTGTGATGATCGACTTGCCGTCAGGCGTGAAGACAGGATGTGTGAAAAAGTCCGCCTGGGATGTGATCCGCCTGGCGGGGCCGCCTTCGACCGATTGCGTCCATACCGCACCGCCCTGCTTGGCGGTCCAGGTGACATACGCAAGCGTCTTTCCATCGGACGACCAGCTCGGATGGAATTGCGGCGCATCGTCATCGTCAAGCCGCCGTGGCGCTCCGCTTCCATCGAGCGCCATCAGATAGATATGCGCCAGCGCGGAGAAGGCGATCTGCCCTCCATCGGGCGAGAGGATCGGCGTCTGGATGATGCGCGCACGCACAGGCCCCTTTTCCTGCTCGACCTGCGTTCGGACAAGCGGACCCAGCTCCGTCGCGACACTTGCCTTGAAGGGAATTATCTTCGCATCGCCCCTCACAATATCGATGCGGTCGATGCGTCCTCCCCTCGGGATGACCAGCGCCCTGTCGTCGGGCGTGAAGGCGAAACGGGGAATGATCCCGCTCCAGTGGGAAGACTGAAGCTCGTCATGATCAAGTTCGGCCAGTACATGGTCGTCGCCGCTCGTCAGGTCGCGAATATGCAACCAGGTCTTGCCGATGCGGCGCTCGCCATAGGCAAGAAGATGCCCGGAATGGGAAATGACCGGACGAAAGGCACTGGACTGCACCGGGCCAAGGCGCACATCGCCGATTGCCTTCACAAGAATGTCGGTCTTGCCGCTGGCCAGGTCGCGCCGCGCAATCTGCCATTCGGCGGCGCTGTCAAAGTCGATATTGCCGACGTGCGCCGCGTAAAAGAGGCTGCGGCCGTCAGGCGAGAGCGCCGCGCCGAGAGCGCTGACCTTCTCACCCCGCCTTTCGTCATCAGACCAGTTGGGGATCAGGACCGAGCCCGTGGTATCTCTTCCGTCCAGACGAAAGGTCCACATTTCATAGGCGTTACGGTCGGGCCAGAAGCGCGTGACATAAACGGTGCCGCCATCAGCAGACCATGCGGGAGACACCCAGATCGGATCGTCATCATACAGGCTGATCTGGCGCGGCGAAGACCCGTCCGCGTTCATCATCCAGAGGTTTTCAGCGCCGGACCGATCGCTCAGAAACAGAATATGTTTTCCATCGGGAGAGAAGACCGGCTGGCTGTCATAGGCCATGCCATGCGAAATCGCGCGCGCCTTGCCGCCTTTCGCACCAAGCAGATAAATGTCGCCGAGCATATCGAAGACAATCGTCCTGCCATCTGGCGACAGGTCGAGCGAAGGTGAGGTGATCTCTCCGGTTTCAAAGCGGATCGTGCGCTCCGGTTTCAGAGGCAGTTGCTGACCCGGAACGGCCCAAGGCGTATGCCGCGTTCCGGAAGGGCCATTGCCAGAGGACGCGGGCGACAGGAAGGGAAGCGGCGGCTCGCCCAGTTCTCCGGTGCCATGCGCTGATAACGACAAAGGCGCAAGCAGCAGACTTGCAGCGAGCGCCCTCGCCATGAAGCCGGTTGCCGCTTCGTGGGTCGCGGCAAGGCCCACGGGAAATGCCCTGCCGCTCAAACCCACATTCAACTCCCGATCTAGAACTTCTTGGTCACGGTGCCGATTACCTGACGGGCCTGGCCGTAGATGCAGTTGGCGGGCCCGGCACAGCGACCGACATATACCTTGTCAAAGATATTGGACCCGTTCACCGCGAAGCGCCAGCCCGGAAGGTCATAATGCAGGATCGCGTCGAACAGGGTCGTTGACGGCATCTTGTAGACGTTGGCGTTGTCGCCATAGCTGCTGCTCAGATAGCGTCCGCCGAAACCGAAGCCCAGACCGCCCAGCGCTCCCGCCTGAAGCGTATAATCCGCGAAAAGCGAAAGCTTGTGCTTTGGCTGGGTGGGCAATCGCAGGCCGATATCGGTTACAACGGTGCTCTTGCTGATCTTCGCATCGGTATAGCTGTACGAACCATTGATGCTGAGCTGGTCGTTGAATCGGGCGACTCCCTCCAGCTCAATACCCTTGACCTTCACACCGCCGAGCTGGACCTGATCAAATGGCCCCGCACCCGGTGATGTATCCAGAACCGGTATGTTGTCCTGCTTGATCTGGAACGCAGCGAGCGTCGCGAAGATACGGACAGGATCGCGCATGCGGCCCTGTTCGAACTTGATACCGCCTTCGATCTGCTTGCCCACCGACGGGACGAACAGGTTTCCGTTCCGGTCCTGTCCGGCCTGCGGAACGAAAGACGTCGCATAACTGACATATGGCGCGAATCCGCCGATCAGATAGGTGGCGCCTACGCGGTAGGTGAACTTGTCATCCTTCGTCTTCGTGCTCGTTGCGCGGCTTAGCGTCTCCAGCCAGTCCTGACGGCCCGACAAGGTCAGGATGAAATCCCCGAACTTGGCCTGATCCTGGATGTAGACGCCGGTCTGCTCGCGCTTGGCGTTGGCGAAGGGGAAGAAGGACGGAGTCGCAATCGGCGTGGAACTGTAGACCGGGTTGTAAAGGTCGATCGATGAGGCTCCGGCAAAGCCGAAGAAGGAGGCGTTGCGGAAATTGCGATAGTCGAGACCGACCGTCACCTTGTTTTTCAGCATGCCGAGGTCAAGATCGCCCTGAATGCGGTTGTCGACCGCAAATTCCTGAACATCTTCCTTGTAAGGGAAGTTGAAACGGAAGACAGTACGGTTGTCGACGTCGAGGCCGCCACCACCGTAAATGACGTGCTGCAACTCCCCATAATCAAACCAGCGCAAATTCTGCTCGAATGACCAGCCATTGGCGATTTCCTGACTCAGCTGCCATCCAGCACCCCACTGGCGGCGGCGGTAGAAGTTGTAGTCAGGTTCGCCCAGATTGGTACCCCGCCGGATCTTACCCAGCGGATTTGGCAACAATGTCCCCACAGCGGGCAAGAATCCGTTGGTATCTCCGTTCACCTTTTCATATTGATAATAGCCAAGCAATGTGATCGTCGTACCGTCGAAAGGCTTCAAGGTAACCGCAGGAGCTACAAAAACGCGGTTTGCGTCGACGAAATCGACCTGACTTTCGCGATCCAGATAAAGGCCCGTGAAGCGCGCCGCGATCTGATCATTCAATGGGCCTGTAACGGTCCCACGAACTTGCTTGTAATCATCGCTGCCGTATTGGACACCGATTTCACCGTCCTGCGAGAATGCGGGCTTGCGGCTGGTCAGATTGTATATGCCACCGGGCGGCGAGCTGCCATACAGCACCGATGCCGGGCCCTTGAGAATATCGACCGCTTCGAAACCGTACAGATCAACACCCACACTGGGAATGGTAGCGCTGATTGGTGCCTGTAACCCGTCAATATACTGAATGGGCGTGAACCCGCGGACTGTCAGGAAGTCAAAACGCAAGTCCGGCCCATAATTTTCTCCGACCACACCGGCTGAATACCGTGCAGCCTGCTGTACATCGATGAACCCGAGCAAATCGATCTGGTCGCGCGTTATGACTGAAACGGACTGCGGCGTCTCGATCAGCGGAATGTCGGATTTCGTTGCCGTGCCGCTGCCTTCGGGCACATAGTTTCGCGCCGTGACGATGATCACTGTTTCGCCGTCTACCGTCGACTTTGTGGTCTGAAGCGTGGAGCCGTCTGCATCGGCTTCCTGCGCATGAACCGGCGCCTGAACGGCAAAGGCCGCGCCGCAGAAAAGCGCGAGCTTCAGTGCACGCATACGAACGGGATGAACAATATCTGTCATGATGTCATACCCCTATTTTCCCTGATTGACATATGTTTTGGTGGTGATCGAAGAGTATCAGCATATTTGCACACCAGGTTTCGCTTTAGGGTCCATTACTATTGTGTTTCGGCCAATGCGCCCGCCGGTGCGGTCAAGATCAAGCGGCGATGTCAATCATATACCTTTAATGATAATGATTTGCAAGATCGTTAAGGCCAGCCGAATTTTGTGGCTCCACATTGACCCGAACGCGACAGGGCCTGACCCCCGCCGGCTGGCGCGCGGCTGCAATCGCGGATAACGAGAAATTGGCGGCAGGAGGCAAGGCCATCGGTACCAGCGCAAAAGCAAGGGCAAGGACTGCATTCTGGATGGCGATCCACCGCTATCTGGGACTGGCCGCCATGGTTTTTCTGGCGCTCGCCGCTATCACCGGTTCCATATTGTGCTTCGCCCAACCACTGGATGAAGCACTCAACGCCGACCTCTTCCAGCAAGGCAGATCAACCAATCCTGTCGACCCAGTCATCGCAGTGGGCCGTTTTGCCGCCCTGCATCCGAATATTCAGGTTCTTTCCGCGCCGGTCCGTGTAGCGCGGGATCAGACCATATCGATCACCGTGACCGCGGCGCCCGGCAAAGAGCCACTCAAACACGACCAGATCTTTCTCGACCGCACGAACGGCCGGGAAATCGGTGGACGCTTGATGTCTCCGGGCTGGAACCGTCGCCAGATCGTCGCGGGTATCGCCGAGTTTCATTATAATCTTCTGGCTGGCGACTGGGGACGCTGGCTTATGGGAGCGATGGCGCTGGGCTGGCTCATCAGCAATTTCGTCGGCTTCTACCTCACCCTGCCTGAAAGGCGTCCCTTCTGGAAGAGCTGGAAACGCGCCTGGCGCTTCAGCTTCCGCAGCGCGTTTGCCCGCCTCATGCTGGACATTCACCGCGCAAGTGGCCTGTGGCTGTTGATTGGCGTCACCATCCTTGCGTTGACTTCGGTAGCACTCAATTTCTACAGCGAGGCCTACGAGCCCACGGTGGTAAAGATATCACCGCTCAAGCGCAGCCTGTTTGATCAACCCGCACCCTTTCCCGAAGGCGCGTCACCGGACCTCACCTATGATGACGCTTTGCGCCTGGCCAGAAACGAGGCGATACGGAAGGAACTGGACTGGTTACCTGCCACCGTGCTCTACCGGCCCGACTGGAACCTTTACGGCGTCACCTTCACGGATAACGGAAATCTGAATTATCATCGCCTGGGTCCCATCTATTATTATTTCAACGCGAACACGGGTGCATTCATTCACGAAGTGAACCCCTACAACGACAGTGCGGGCCTTGTGATGATCCGCATGCTTTACCCGTTGCACAGCGGCAAGATCGCCGGGACGGTCACGATCATCATTGTATTTGTGCTGGGCATGGCGACGCTCGAAATGTGCGTTACAGGAGCATATTTGTGGTGGAAGAGGCGAAAGCTCCGCCGTGGGGGCGGAGCAAAGCGAAAATCCTTAATGCCCGGATCAAACAACATCTGACCCGCTCGCGGGGGCGAGGCGGCCGCGCCACGCCCATTTAGAATGCACAGATTGTTCCCAGGCCAAGGACCTTTTGGAGTAGATGAAAAGATTGGACCCCGCCGCCGGTGCTGCAGATGATGTCGACCCCGATATCCGTACATTTCAGCTACGCACATCTGCTGACTATGCTACACTTTCAGGTGGCTGCTACGCGGATATCGCCCAGCGCCGCAATGTAGCCGAACTGGTACGGAGGCCGTGGGTTGAAGGCGGCCCCGAAATGGCCAGCATCCTGAACCTGCAAATCGGCCGTCGCCCTTTTCGCATCCGCATATACCGTCCGGTGCCGGGCGAGCAGCCCCTGCCAACGCTTGTCTACCTTCATGGCGGCGGATGGACCTTGTTCAGCATCGATACGCACGACAGGCTGATGCGCGAATATGCCGCCCGTGCAGGCTGCGCCGTCGTTGGCGTCGATTACAGCCTCGCGCCCGAGCATCCTTACCCTGCCGCCCTCAACGATATTGCCGAAGCACTTGACTGGATTGGCGACAATGGCAGCGCACACGGCCTGGACAGCTCACGAATGGCCATAGGAGGGGATTCTGCCGGAGCAAATCTCGCCATTGCGAGCGCTTTAAGACGGCGCGATCCGGTATCATCTGACGTCAGTGTCAGGGCCTTGTTGCTCAACTATGGGGCATTTGACGTTCTGTCCCGGGAATCCCATCGCCGCTATGACGGTGATCGCTACATGCTCACCGCCGAGGAGATGTTGGATTTCTGGAACGATTATATCGAGGGGCCCCCAGAGGAGGCTGGCGCCGAGGCGCGTCCACTGCTTGCTGACCTCAGCGAACTGCCGCCAACATTCCTCTGCATCGCCGAATGCGACATATTGGCAGATGAAAACCGCGAGATGGCAAGGCTGCTGGCACAGGCTGGCAATGATGTTCATGCTGAAGTCTATCGCGGGGCGACACACAGCTTTCTGGAGGCTGTCAGCATTTCGTCCCTCGCCAACCGGGCACTGGACGATGCTTCGCGCTGGCTGGCACAAAGGCTGAGGGAATGAGCTCTCCTTTCGAACAATGGAACGACGACGATCTTGCCGATCTTATCGCGGCCAATCCGCTGGCGTGGATCACCCCGTTTGCCGATCCGGCAATCGCTACCCCCATGCCGGTCCTGCTCATTCGCAATGATGACGGGAAACCGACTGGCCTGCTGGGCCACCTGCCCAAAAGGCACCCGATGGTTTCCGTTCTCACGGCTGATCAACGGGCGCTGTTTCTTTTTCAGGGGCCCCATAGCTATATCTCGCCCGCCTGGATCGACACCCCAGACTGGGCCCCCACGTGGAATTTCGCTGTCGCCCGCGTGGAGGCATCGGTCGCTTTCGACGATGGTTTGACCGATCAGGCACTCACGCATCTGGTTGACCATATGGAGAAAATGCACCCGAGCGGATGGACGATCTCCGGCCTGGGTGATCGCTACAATGACCTGAAGGCACGCGTAATCGGGTTCAGCGCGACGATATCCAGCGTGACGGCGCGCTTCAAACTGGGTCAGGATGAAAGACCGGAAATATTCGAACAGATTGTCTCTGGGCTGGGCGACGACCCGCTTGTGCAATGGATGCGGCGTTTCGCCAGCAGGAATTGATGAAACGCTCCCGGCTCTATCATGGCTCTATCCTTGGCCTGCTGGCGCTCTGTTCCGCCCTGTCGGGACCGGCGCATGCGCAGAATTCTGCTGCGCTGCCCGTCGAATTGACGGCAGCTTATATCAGCGACAGCTTCGCCAACGTTTCGGGTGGCCTGAAAAAGGGTGCACGTGTGATGGGCAAGCTCAGCGTGACAGCCGATGTCGATCTTTCGCTTGTCGGGCTGGACGGTGTGCGCTTCTTCGGAGACGTGCAATATGTTCATGGCAAGTCGCTGTCAGGCGACCTTGTGGGTGATGCGCAGGTCGTCAGCAATATTGATGCGCCGACCGGCGTGCGGCCGATGGAAGCCTATTTCGCTTTCCCGGTTGGGGGGGATGAAAGAGGCCTGATCAAGGTTGGCCTCATCGACCTTAATGTCGATTTCGATGCGCAGAGCTACGGCGCCTTTTTCCTCAACTCCTCCCATGGCATCTCTCCCGAATTTTCCCAGAGCGGCCTCAATGGCCCATCGATATTCCCCACCTCGGCAAGCGCTGTTACCTTCGCCTGGCGGGGCGAAAGCTGGACCGGGCGCCTCGGCCTGTTCGATGCTGTCGCGGGCGATCCCGATCATCCCGGCCGCACTGTTCTGCGCTATCCCGGCGAGACGGGGCTCCTGATCGTCGGCGAGGTGGATTTCGACCTTGGCGGATCGCGCGAACTGCAATTTGGAGCATGGCATTATACCAGCCGGTTCGAGCGGCTTGAAGATCCGACACAAACCGGACGCAGCAGCGGCGCCTATGCGATGGCGGAGGGCGTTCTCTTCAGCAATAACGAGGCCGACCTGGGCATGTGGATACGCGGCGGCGTGGCGTCTGACCGGGTCAATCCGATCGGCCTTTATCTGGGCGGCGGCGCAACTTTCGGAACCGAGAGTCAGACAGTCGGCATCGCAATCGCGCATGCGAGGCTTGGCGATCCGGCAGTCAGGGCCGGACTGACCGCCGGGCAAACACCGCGTCGTTCCGAAACCACAATCGAGTTGAGCTATGCCCATCGGCTGCATGATCGCATCATGCTTCAGCCCGACATTCAGTATGTGATCAACCCCGGCTGGGACCGGACCCTCGACAACGCCCTGCTCGGGGGCATCAGGCTACACCTGACGCTGTTCTAATTCTGGCCATGAGCCCCCGCGCCAAATCAGAATTGCATGCAGAACTGCCGGTCGTAGTGCATCCCTCAAAGCACCCGGTCATGCTCGATCTTCACACGGCGGTTTGATCGGCCGGGTATGACAGCCTCAATCTTGCGCTCGGCAAGGTCGGCGCGGATGGCGTCGGATTTGCACTCGGGCAAACTGATCAGGGTATCAAACGCCTTACAATCCGCTGCCTCGCCAACCGTCAGATGGCAGGCGAGTGGTCGTCCGAGGGCATCAGCCAAGCAGTGAAGCTTACTCGTGAACCCGCCCCGTGAGCCGCCAAGAGCCCGTCGATGAGTCCCCCTTTTCCGCCCGCTGCCGATACGTGGGCGCGGACTGTGGTGCTATCGATGCCGTAGTGGCCGCTGTCTGTCATGACCTCAGCGAGCGTCACTGCCACGGTTCTCAGGGCCAATCGGCAACAAGTCCTTCAGAATACGCCATTCCGCTTCGGTGAGATCGCCCTTGCTCAAGTCTGCCTCCCCAAAGCAGCCTTGAATCAGCGCTCCAGCGGTTCGTCAAATCATCTCGCACCAGGGTCGATCAGTTGGTGTGATGGCCGTATCTACGGACACCCGCGTCGCGAAGATCGTCGAGGCTATGTCCGCCGCCTGCTCGGATATATGGCTCGGCTGGCGCTTGCTCGGCAGAACAGCGAGGCAACGCTGCCCCATCCTCCGATGCCAAGACATTATAGCCACCTGCAGCGTTCTTGCGGAGCAGCCAACTTCCTTGACGCAATGCCCGATAGGTATGCTGGATGGACAGCACCCTGACCATCCTGCTCGAAAGGGTGCCGTCCATGATCCGATTCACCTGCAAATCGACGAACCAAGGCCACGACATCAGGATGCAATCGCTGCCACAATCGCCGATATCGCTTGGTATCTGGTCAACAGGTCGCGCGCGGACCTTCACGTCATAGCACCCTGCCTCAGCCAGCGCAGCGGAAGGTGCCGCAACGCCGACCAAAATGGCCACGGCCAAAGACGCTCTATTGATCACAAACGCAGACTACACTCGCGGGGCTCGACCGTCACCAATTTGCTCACGCCGCCTAACCACATGGCGTTGCGAGTTGAAGTGATTGCAAAAGAACTGATGGCTTGAACGTACAGAAGTGTGATGCCCGGATTGGCTCGACCAATCCTGTCCGGACGAGTTTTCCGGCAGGTCGTGACAGATCGGAGCGAAGGCGGCACTCAGCTCTTGACGCGCCGATCTGTCCAGATGCGGTTTCCTCCTAGAAGCGCAACGTCGCAGACGCACCCCACTCGCGCGGGCGGCCTACGACCATGTTCTGGACGCCGAATGCAGGAACCCATTCGGCAGAGGTGAAATAGTGCTTGTTGGCGAGATTTCTTCCGAACACCGCCAATTCCACCCGATCGCCCACGGAACTCCACGCAAGCCGGGCATCGACAACGCTGTATCCCGGCTGCGCAATAGAGGGGGTGTTGCGCGGATCATGATATGTCTTGCTGCGGTAGTTGTAGTCACCGCGCAGCGTCACGCTGCCCGACTGGCCCGGCAGATCGATGGAATATTGCGCGCCGAGACTTACCGTCCAGGCGGGAGCCTTGGGCAGCTTCGCGTCTATCGAATATCCGGTGCCCGGCGCGAGGCGCGTATATTTGTTGTGTAAATAGCCCGCGCTGGCATTGATCTGGAGATCCGGCACCGGGCGGGCAAGCATTTCTGCTTCGAATCCGTAGATGCTGACAGCACCGGCGTTGTCGACCGTAAGGATCAGGCCGCCCGTGGTGGGTGAGATGCTGTTGGTCTGAAGTTGGAGATCTTTGTACTTGCTGTGGAAACCGGCAAGGTTCAGCGTAGCTTTGCCATCCAGCCAGCGCGTCTTGACGCCCATTTCATAGGCTTCCAGTTTTTCGGGATCGTATGACTTGAATTCCTCGGGCGCAAGCGGCCGCGGATTCCAGCCGCCACT
>JBFXHW010000067.1:0-10708 GCA_050176605.1 Sphingobium sp.
ATCGTCTTCCTCATCTCGCAGCGTGGCTTTTCAGCCGCCGAGAAGAGCCAGGTCGGCAATCCGACGACGATTAAGGAGCTCATCGCGAAGCTCACTGAGCTTGAGGCGAACACTAAACACAAGGCGTTGCTCGACCTGGTGAACGCCTACCCGCACAAGTCGATCTTCCATAAGGCTCGAGCGATCCTCGATCCGCATTTTCCCCAGTTCATGTATTTTTCAAACTACGATCGCATGAATGCGATGGTTCATCTGCCATCGCTCAACAATTGGGCGAACGACAAGACGCTCTTCAGCAATGAGCAGTATCGGGGCGATCGGCTCTTTTGGGAGTTCCTCGAATATTCCGGCGTGCCCCTTTCTGAGATTTTGGGCACGACGACTTTCGAAAGCTTCAACGCAAAACTGCAGGCTGCATCGAACGTCCTTACGGAGGAAATTCTCGAATACTGGACCCAGAACCAGGATATCGAGATACGTGTGAGCGTTGCCGAGGGCCTTCCCGGCGATCCAGCGCCCTTCAACTCGGGCGCCGTCGGCCGCGCCCGTATCTACAACCTGCTCCACAAGGCCGACACGTCGTTCTCGGAGCGGAGCGCCGGCTTCACGTGGTTCTTCTCATTCCTCATCAAGTTCGATCGTGTGAAGAAGGACGCCACGGGTAAGGTCTTCCTGCTCCTCGACGAGCCGGGCCTAACACTCCACGGCCTCGCCCAGGCCGATCTGCTGCGCTACTTCACCGAGAAGCTCGAACCGCACCACCAGATTATCTACTCGACGCACTCCCCCTTCATGGTGCCCCACGACAACATCATGGCCTCGCGGATCGTCGAGGACCTTGTGGAAGTAGACGGGCGTGGACGGCGCACGCCTACGGGTACGATGGTACGTGAAGACGTGCTCAAGGCCGACAAAGACTCTGTGTTCCCCCTTCAGGGAGCGCTCGGCTACTCGCTAACCCAGTCGCTCTTCATCGGAAAGCACACGATCCTCGTCGAAGGACCAGGCGACATTCTCTATCTCCAGGCGCTCTCAGCCGAGCTACTCCGCCGCAAGCGTACCGGTCTTGACCCGAAGTGGGTTATGTGTCCGGCTGGCGGCATCGACAAAATTCAGTCGTTCGTCTCCCTCTTCGCAGGCAACAGCCTCGATGTGATAGCGCTCTCCGACTACACCAAGAAGGACAAGACCAAGCTGGAGAATCTCAGGAAGTCCGAGGTCATCAAGGACGGCGGTGTGCTGTCGATCGCCGACTTCGTGACCCAGGAAGAGGCCGACATCGAGGACCTCTTCGATCCGCAGCTTTTCTGTCAGATCGTCAATGGGACTTACGAGCTGAAGGGCGAGCAGAAGCTTGATCCAGCCAAATTAAAAGCCGCTGACGAGAACACCGAGCGTCAGGTGAAGGCGGCAGAGGCGTACTTCAACGTGCTTCCAGAACCAACACCGCTCTACAGCCACTTCACCCCGGCTTCCTGGCTGCTGATGCACCCCGAGACGCTCGCTGGCGCTGCAGAGCCGGTCGTAAAGACACTTGAACGCGCTGAGACCCTCTTCAAAGCGCTCAATGGGCTGATCGCAAAGTAAGCCGTTATCCCCTTGGACACGGTTATCCCACGGGCTGCCCCGGCGGTCGCGAGAGCATGGCCGAGATGCTCGGATGTCCGCTTGGGGCTTGGGGCCAGAAGACGTCACATTGCTCGCGCGGCCTAAATGGCGTGCATGAGGTTGGGAAAAGACGTAGTTTTATTCACCTTCGCTGGGCTGCTGTCCGCCCGGAATCTCGCGCGAGATTTCTTTCAGAAACCTGTCGCCGGTAGCAAGACGCTTGCCCAGGGTCTGCATGAAGCCCTCAAACCGCTCATTCCCCTTGATCCGCGCCGACTGTTTCGCGCTGTCTGGCAACGGCGGCGTGATAGTCAGCCAGAATTGCACGAACAGCGAAAGCGTCTCGCCGAGGATGGCGACATCTTCGTCGAGCATGTCGAACTGGCGCCCAAGTTTGTCGAGACGGCGCGACATGGCGGCTTCCAGCCGCTCGGTCGTGTCACCAGATAGGAAGGACGCCACCGCAGCCTCAATCACTGCGGATTTGGAGACATTGCGGCGTAGTGCCAGGGCTTCGACCTGCTTCAACAGATCGGGAGAGAAGTAGACATTCATACGGGTGCGAGTGGTCATGGCTGTCTCCCATCTCAAAGCTCAATGCCATCGTTGGGGTCGAGTGACGCTTGCCGCGCCACCATGCGCATTCGCTGACGCATGGCTTGGGCCTTGCCGGCATCGACGTCTGGCTCATCATCGAGGATGTCGAACTCCTGCGATGGGGGTGGCGGTGGCGGAACGATTTCCTCGTGTTCGGGCAGTTCCGGTTCACGGCGGATACCAGCATTGGCGGGATCGCCATCGACCTCGCTCACGTTAGGGCCACTGGCGGTAGCCGCTGGCACGATAAGGCTCGTCCAGTCGTCTGACGGTGACGCGGTGATCTTCGCTGGCTGCTTGCGCAGATCTGGCGGCGGCAACACCCGTTCCTGAAGCCGCGCATCGGCGTAATAGCGTGCCTTGGCGGCGCGGATCGGCGGCACGCCCGCGACCATGACGATCTCATCGGTGGGCGGTAGCTGCATGATTTCGCCCGGTGTTAGTAGCGGCCGCGCCGTTTCCTGTCTTGAGACCATGAGGTGCCCCAGCCAGGGCGCAAGGCGATGACCGGCATAGTTGGTGGAATCGCGCATTTCGGTTGCCGTGCCGAGCGCATCGCTGATCCGCTTGGCAGTGCGTTCATCATTTGCGGCAAAGGCAACGCGCACATGGCAGTTGTCGAGAATGGCATTGTTCTGACCATAGGCGCGCTCGATCTGGTTGAGCGACTGCGCGATCAGGAACGCTTTCAGTCCATAGCCGGCCATGAAAGCCAGCGCCGATTCAAAGAAATCCAGCCGTCCGAGCGCGGGAAACTCGTCCAGCATCAACAGGAGGCGATGCCGTTTGCCGGAGGTTTCCAGTTCCTCGGTCAGCCGCCGCCCAACCTGGTTGAGGATCAGGCGGATCAATGGCTTGGTGCGGTTGATGTCGGAGGGCGGTACGACAAGGTAGAGGCTGACAGGGTCTTTCGCCCCGACCAGATCGGCGATGCGCCAGTCGCAGCGTTCTGTCACGCGGGCCACGACCGGATCTCGGTATAGACCGAGAAAGGACATGGCGGTCGACAACACGCCGGATCGCTCGTTCTCGCTCTTGTTGAGCAGCTCGCGCGCCGACGAGGCGATAACGGGATGCACCCCGGCTTCGCCCAGATGCGGCGTATCCATCATGGCGCGCAGGGTGGCCTCGACGGGACGGCGCGGATCGGACAGAAAGCTCGCGACCCCCGCCAGCGTCTTGTCCTTCTCGGCATAAAGGACATGCAGGATCGCGCCGACCAGCAGCGAATGGCTGGTCTTTTCCCAATGGTTGCGCTTGTCGAGGCTGCCTTCGGGATCGACCAGAATGTCCGCAATATTTTGCACATCACGAACCTCCCATTCGCCCTGCCGGACTTCCAGCAGCGGGTTGTAGGCTGCGGAATGGACGTTGGTCGGATCGAAGAGCAGCACTCGGCCGTGACGGGAGCGAAAGCCCGCCGTCAGCGTCCAATTCTCACCTTTGATGTCATGGACGATACAGCTCCCCGGCCAGGTCAGTAGCGTCGGTACGACAAGGCCGACACCCTTGCCCGATCGGGTGGGAGCGAAGCAAAGAACATGCTCAGGTCCGTCATGGCGCAGATACTCTTTGCTGTGACGGCCCAGCACAACGCCATCGGGGCAGAGCAGACCGGCGGCATGAATTTCCTTATCCTCGGCCCATCGGGCGGAACCATAGGTCGCGACATTGCGCGCTTCCCGCGCTCGAATGATCGACATGAGGAAGGCGGCGGCGATGGCTATGACCGCCCCGGATGTGGCGATGATCGCGCCCTCAGTGAAAATGCCAGGGGCATAGGCATCGAAGGAAAACCACCACCAGAAGAAAGCTGGAGGATAGTAGACAGGCCATCCCGCGATATCGAACCAAGGATTGCCAAGCTGGGGCTGAAAACCGAGACGGAACGCCACCCATTCGGTTGCCGCCCAGACCGTCACCAGGACGATGGTGAACACGACAATGATCTGGCCCCAGAGGATTCGGCCTCCACGCATAAAAACTCCGATCGGCAAGTGAGACGGAGCCGATCAGAGGATAGGTAATTTGCGGGAAGCAACAGGAAAGGCCGGATGGGAGACCGCCGGATAGCAGCGGCGGCAAATAGGACAGATGAGTTCAGGGGTGATCGCGCATCCAGCGCAATCAAAACATTTCGCCCACGCTCAGAGCAGGCCACGGATCAGATTCCCAGACCACGCGACCGACCGAGCTGCCACGACACAGATCCGCCCTGCACGATGCCAGCCACCTCGCGGCCAAGCTGGCGGTCGATGACGGGCCGCCATGGCACAAGGGTGAACTCATGGCTCTTTTCGACCACAGCGAATTTGCCGCTGGATAGCTGCGCGGTCCCCGTGAACTTGCCGCTGATACTCCCGCCATCGGCAGCCGCCCGGAACGACAGCCCCTTGCTCTCGGCCATTGCAGCGCCAACCCGAGCTACTTCCCGTTCGCGCAGATTGGCTAGCAGGTTTCGCCGATAGAGGATGCGACCTTCGCGGCTTCGGTTGGCGTCGCCATGTTCGATGTGATGCTCACGGCGCTGATCCATCGCCTCGCGCACCTGCTGCCCGAACCCTGCTGGTGTAAGTTCCGAGGCATCCGGCGTCACCAGCCGACGATCAAGCCAGGTCGCGCCATCGGCACCAATCTGTTTTTCCAGCTCAACAGTCGAGACGACACGGATGCTGGCCTGCCGGTTGCGACCGGGATCATAGGTCGCGGCACGGCTCTCAAAGTCTTCGGGGATGCGCCATTGATCGGCGTCGATCCGCTCGGCGATTCCGGCGCGGCGCAGCGCCTCCAGCCGCCGGACATGGGAATCCACATAGCCGTGATAATCACCGCCAGGCACACGGCCCGCGAACTTCGCCTGTTCGAGATGACGACTTGGCCGGTAAATGCCGTCCTCCGACATCGCAGCGATGGTGCGATCGGACGGACGCCCTGTCGTACCGGCGGGACCGACCTCGATGATACTGCCGATCCTGGCGTCTTCGACGTGGGCCGGATCAATGCCGGGAACATGATGCGTACGCCCGTCGATCCCGTCCACCACCAGGGTCAGATTCTCGCCCATCTCGTCGGTGAGGTATTTGTCCACGACGCGGCCAATGATCAGTGTCGTGGGTGCTGCATCGTGAAGCTGGAATGTCATCGGGTCGCGCTCCAGGCCATCGGCCTTTAGCGCCTTGTGCATGTTGCGGATGATGTCGCCGCGCTCACCCAGTTCGCGCAGCGCCGGTTCCATCTTCGCGCCCAACTCCCAGATGCCCGGCGCGTGTTCGGTGGCCAGCCCCATCTTCTCCAGCCTGGCGAGACGGCGCAGGCGCAGGGTCCGGTTGAACTGACGGCGGGGATCGTCGGGTTCATGGCGCAGATCGAGGAAGCGTTCGTCTGCCTCCGCCGTCATCGCCCGATCGATGCGCGTGAATCGGTCCTGGTCAATCTCGGCCGACAGCTTGTGGCTCTGCTCGATCTCGGTGACGGGGCCAAGCTCCAGCGTGGCCAACTCGCTCGCCCGCTCGCGGATGCCGTTGGCGAGATAGTCACCATTGATAACGAGATCCGCGCCCTTGTCGTCGCGTCCGTTGACGATGACATGCACATGGGGCTGGCCGGTGTTGTAGTGATTGACCGCCACCCAATCGAGCCGGGTGCCAAGGTCGGTCTCGATGCTGTTCATCAGATCGCGGGTGTGTTCGATCAGGTCGGTGAGATCCACGCCATCTTCGGGCGAGACGATGAACCGGAACTGGTGGCGATCACCCTTGCCGCGATCAAGGAAAGCCTCGCCATCGGCGCGGTTGTCATTCGCGGAATAGAGCTGACCGCGCTCACCATCACGCGATGTCCCATCCCGCTGGATATAGCGCAGATGGGCCGCGGCTTTGCCGTTCTTTCCGGCCTGCTGGACATAGCGGGTTTTGACGACGACGCGGCGCACTCCCGCCGTGCTGTGTCGCCAGCCACCCGTCAGGCTGCGGGCGCGAACAAAGGACGCGCCGCGCCCCCGCTTGATGCCAGGCCCACCGGCACCGGATGACGCCTTCCCACTCTTTCCGGCCTTGCCGGAGCCAGAGCGGGGTGAATACCGGGAATGCGCATTGCCCTGCTGGCGGGCGAGCTTCTTCGCCTGCGTCAGAAAGCTCTTCGCCTTGCCCGCCTTGGGCGTGTCGGATCGAATGCGGCCGGGCTTCGGGCGAAAGCGGTTCTCGTCGTCGGCGCTCATCGGCGCGGCCCCGGCATAAATTGCCGGAAACCGGTCATTTCACCGCCGTAGTGCCGGTCAAAACCCAGCAAGGCCAAGGGATTGCGAACAATCGCGGCACGCGATGCCCAAAACCGTGGTGCCGTCTGCGGCCCCGCTAACCAGTGTGCAGACAACAAGAATTTTCTGAACTGGCGCGATGGAGTGCCATGTTCTTTTATCTTGCCCTCCGCCCTTCCTTCCCTTTTTGCCCTTCCTGCCGGGAATGCTGCCAGGCGCAATCCTACCTGACCGCACACCGGAACCGGACCGAAAGAGCGAAGGAGTGCCATGCTCATGGCGCATCCCCATCGCTCGCGCGGGCCACGAAAATGTTGCCGCCTTGCGGTTCCGCATCGACAGGATCGCGCACCGGAACGGTCGCGCGAGCGTCGCGCGACGGCGTATTGGTCGCAGCCCCATTGCTGCCGGATTGCGCGACGAACAGCGGAGCCTCGCGCCAATCCGTCGGCGGCACAGTCGTCGGCACATCGGGCGCAGCCGCGCCGCCGAGAAGCGGTGCGAGCGTGGCGATATAGGCGCGCGTCTCGGCGGGCAGAACGCGGCCTGTCGTGAGATGCTCGTCATAGTGACCGGGACCGGCATTGTAGGCGGCGAGCATCGCCGCCACATTGCCGTAGCGGTCCCACATCTCGCGCAGGTAAGCTGTACCCGCAAGGATGTTGTCGCGGGGATCATAAGGATCGCGGCCGAGACCATGGCGGGTGCGCAGGCCCGCCCATGTATCGGGCATCACCTGCATTAATCCCATCGCGCCCGCCGACGACACGGCGCGCACATCGCCCGCGCTTTCTACGCGCAGGACAGCGCGAATCCAGTGCTCTGGAATGCCGAAGCGCTGTGACGCCTCGGCAATGAACGCAGTATGCGGATGCGCAGAAATAGGCGCGGGTTGCGGCGTCACCTGAGCAATGGCGTGCGTCACGCCGCTGCCAAGCGACAGCAAGGCCGTGAAGAGAAGAAGGGCATGGGATCGCATGATCTCAGTCCCGATCTTCGCGCGGTCGTGGACGGGTCCAGTGCAGCGACCAGGACGTGCCCGCATCGTCGTCACGGAACAGGTTGGCGCGGATCGGTTTCGGCAACGCGGGATCATCGAGCAGTACCGAAAGATATTCGCCGGCCTTCTCGCCGGTGCGTGTCCATGCCGCCCCAACCTCCGGACCATCGGCATCACCGTGATGAACGCGATAGGCTGGCGCGTTTTCGGCATCCGAATGTTCCGCAGGAGCAATGGTAAGTTCCCGGGAGAGCGTGAGGGTGTGAATGCGCCCGGTAAAGCCCGTTTCATCGCGCGTGAACTGTCCGATCTGTGGCATGACAAGTCTCCTGTGGTTGATGTTTAGGGGTGGGTTCAGTGCGTGGCCGCGCGCCATTGGTAGCGGCCATCGCCTTCCCCATCGGTCCAGAGCGGCAGCGCCCGGCCAATGACGGAACTGGCGGGAACGGGTCCGAAGTAACGGCCATCCAGGCTGTCGCGGACATCCCAATTCATGAGGAAGAGTTCGCCGTTGCGGATGATGCGGCAGCCCTGCCAGACCGGTAGATCGCGGCCCATACGGTCGCGCTCCAGCGCGTCGCCCATCTCCACGCCGTCGACGGTAATGGTCGCGCCGATGCGGCAGACGCGCTGTCCCGGCAGACCGAGAACACGCTTCAGAAGCGGCACGCCGCGACCGATATAGCCGCGCTCGACCATGAACTGCTCCAGCGGTTCGGGCGGCATGAGGGCGACCAGTTCGGCTACTTCGAGCGCTTCGGCGGTCTCGATGGTGTAGAAGCCGATGGGCGCACTGGCGGTGGCATTCCAGATCAGCCTGGTCGGCAGATCGGCGACAGCCGTGGCGACAAGAGTGCCGACCGCCAGCGTCGTCACAGCAAGGATATGGCGGCGGCTCATGGCGCGATCCTCCGGCGTCCATTCCACGCGGCGTGGCGTTCCGGGGTGTAAGGGTTTGGCTCTTGACCCGCGCTCAGGCGGTTATGGACATGCCGCCAGTAATCCGGCGATGCGTCAGCGGGATCGACGCTGAGTGCCTCCACGGCGTCGATCACGGCCAGCGCCCGCTGTACCTTTGGCCAGCCATCGACCCGCAACAGGATCTCACCGCCGGGGCGAACGAAGGGAACCGTCTGGAATGGTTCGCCGCGTCCGATAGCGCGCAGGATGTCGAGCCGCGAAACGATAGTGCCGTAGTCGTTGGAGGCCCAACGGACAAAGGCGAAGATGCTCTCGGGTGCGAAGCCGACGATGCTGCGGCGGCGGTCGATGATCTGTTCGTAGCTCTTGCGGCCGAAACGTATCCAGTGTTCCACCTTCTGCTTCTGGAAGGTCAGTTCGATCAATGTGGTGAAGGGCGCTGGCCCGTCCGGTCGCGGACGGCCATGTGCAGGACGCGCTGCCATGCCGGTCATGGCTGATCTCCTTCGGTGGGTGGAAACTCGCCGTCGAGCAGTTCGCGCAGCATGGCGGCGACGGTGATGCCGCGCCGGAAGGCGGCGACCTTGATGCGCCCGCGCAGCTCGGGGGTGATGTCGATGGTCAGGCGCGCGGTGAATGCCGCGCCGACGTCTTTGCCGGTTGGCGGCGCATCCGCTGCCCTGATCCAGCTATCGGGATCGGCTGGACGCGATACGAAACGGACCTTGGCGGGAGGACGTGTCATGCCCGTGCCCTCCCGATCCCGAGGCCGTCGATCTCGGCCGCAAGCGTCGCAATCTCGCGCATGGCGCGTTCCCCGCTGTCGGTCTCGGAAACGAGCCGTCCGGTTTGCGCGCTCTCAGCGAAAGCCACGCGCTGGCCGATGGTAGTGACGAGCAAGGGGGGATCGTGATCGGCCATGGTCTCGGCTGTCAGCCTGGCGATGACTGTGCGCGCACCGCAGCGGTTGAGGACGAAGCGTGCGGTCAGTTCGGGCCGGTAGATCCGCGCCTCCTTCACCAGCGCCAGCATCTCTGCCGAAGCCCAGCCGTCGAAAGGCGATGGTTGGACCGGGATCAGCACCAGGTCGGCGGCGAGTAGCGCGGAGCGCATGAGGCCGGCGACGCGGGGTGGCCCGTCGATGACGATGTGATCCGCATCACGCGCCAGTTCCGGCGCTTCGCGATGCAACGTGTCGCGGGCCAGGCCGAGGACGCTGAATAACCTCGGCAGCCCTTCATGGCTGCGCCGCTGCGACCAGTCGAGCGCGGAGCCTTGCGGATCGGCGTCGATCAGGATGACGCGCTGCCCCTTCGCGGCCCAGGCCCCTGCGAGATGCAGCGCCAGCGTGGTCTTGCCCACGCCGCCTTTCTGATTGAGGAGAGCGACGATCATCGCCGGCCTCCCGGTTTGCCGAGAGGAAATTCAGCCGTGTTTGTCGGCGCGAGCGGTTCTTGCTCTGGGCGGGTCAGCTTGCCTTTGCGGGCGCCCCTTCTGAGGGCCGCACCAGCCTGCGCGATGAGCTTTTCCACATCGCGCCGTCGCTCTTCAAAGTTAGATTCTGTGTTAGACTCTAAGTTAAGGGCGCGATTTTCGCTTTTATTACTGTAGGATAAGCGCTGTTTGGGTTCCCGATAGCACGAGCCACCGGTTCCTGATGGCACGATAGTGCGGGTTCCCGATAGCACGAGACTATCCACAGGTTTTCCACAGGCGGGAATAGGCTCGAAAGCGAGCAGCATCCGGCCTCCGATTTCGACTTCGGCGAACAGGGTGTAACCGGGCAGCGGCTGGCGGCGGATAATGTCGCGCAGCTCGAACGCGAAGCGTTTGAACGGCGACAGACTTCCCGATTTCTGGTGCAGGTGGCGGAAATCGAACCGCCAACCGTTTTTCTGTCGTCCGCCATGCTTGCGCACGAGACGATAAAGCCAACGGTCGAGCCCGCCGGTCAGGTCGAAATAGGCCCGGTCGATGGTCAGGATCAGCGCTTCGTCCAGGACGGCGCTGTAGAACCAGTCGGGAACAATCATCTCAATGCCGTCCGAGCGACCATTGGCATCGGTCCGCTCCCGCCATTCATTGATCCAGGAAAAGCGATGCCGCCGTCCGTTAGTGGGCTGGCGGATCGAGGTTGCGACCGTGGTCGATTGCAGCCGGTCGAGCGCCGCCTTCAGCCGCTGATAGTCCCGTTGCGACGTCCCGCGCCCCGTGAATGTGAGGATCTCATAGGGCGTTGCGGCCATCAGGCGCGACGTGCGCAGGCCTGCGTCTCGCGCCTCAACAATCTGGCTCGCGGCCCAGATCAGAATATCGGCATCCCAGAT
>JBFXHW010000068.1:0-10705 GCA_050176605.1 Sphingobium sp.
GACAATTATATGCGCGTTCAGCCGCCGGTTGATTTGTCGCAGGCTGACAAGGAGACATTGTGGCAACGCATTACCTGCCCGACGTTGTTGGTCTACGGCGCGCAAAGCTGGGCTTCGAACCCGGCAGAAGATGGCCGCGCGCAGCATTTCCAGAATGCCCGGATATCGCTTTACGACAACGCCGGACACTGGGTTCATCATGATCGGCATGATGATTTTCTTACGGAAATAGAACGGTTCTTGTCCTAGGCTCGTCCGCTTTCCGCAATATTTCGGACGAAGGCGCCCCGTTGGTCTAGTTCGTTCCTCGGCGGCCGAAGCCGGGGAAGGGACGGCGTGCGGCGGCGGCCAGCGTGGGTGCATCCGCCATGCCATGGGCGCCGATCTCGTAGCGGGTCCGTGCCTGCACCAGCCGGTCGTGCAGCGGGCCGTCATGAAGGTGGAAGGGGAAACGCGCGCCGAAGCGGTCGCTCTCTGCCCAGATGACGAAGCCGAAGATCGTCTGTCCGGCATATTCGATCTGGAACTGCGACCCCTTGGGCAGGCTCATGCCCTCGATCAGTGCACCGTATTCAGTAAGATCGCGCAGACGTGCGTCGCCGGAGCTCAGCACGCTGGTGATCTCCACCGGAATGTCCACCGGAATGCGCGTCGGGCGCGATGCTATCTCATATTGGCTCGCAGTCATGAGGCAAAGCTTACGCTATTGTGGTTAACGCGGCGTAAAGGCATCTGTTCGCCCGATTGCGGAAAGTTGCGCGAAAAGGGGCTTATGTTCGCCGACTTTGCGGCGTAAGGGGGGCGCTTCGTCCAACATCGGAAGAATGCCGCCTGTCATGACCGTATCTGCCGCCCCGTCGCCCGCCGATCTGCGTGCGAGCGCCCTTGCCTCCAAGGCATGGCCGTTCGAGGAGGCGCGCCGCGTGCTGAAACGGCTGGGCGACGGCGTTCCGGCGAAGGGATATGCGCTGTTCGAGACAGGATATGGTCCCTCCGGCCTGCCGCACATAGGAACGTTCAACGAGGTGCTGCGCACGACGATGGTGCGTCGCGCGTTCGAGGCGATGTCAGATGTGCCGACGCAGCTCATCGCCTTTTCCGACGACATGGACGGCCTGCGCAAGGTACCGGACAATGTACCCAATCAGGCGATGCTGGCCGAGCATCTGGGCAAGCCGCTGACTGCCATTCCCGATCCCTTCGGGAAGTATGAGAGCTTCGCGCATCACAACAATGCGATGCTGCGGGAGTTTCTCGACCGCTTCGGCTTTGACTATGATTTCCGCAGTTCGACCGAGCAATATAAGAGCGGCGCGTTCGACGATCAGTTGCGAAATGTCCTGCGTAACTATCAGAAGATAATGGATATCATGGTCCCGACCTTGCGCGCTGAGCGGGCCGCGACCTATTCGCCGGTCCTGCCGGTCAGCCCGAAATCGGGCATCGTGCTGCAGGTGCCGGTCGAGGTGATCGATGCGGAAACCGGCATTATCGCGTTCGACGATGAAGGCGAACGGATCGAGCATTGCATCCTGTCGGGCGGCGCGAAGCTGCAATGGAAAGTCGACTGGGCGATGCGCTGGGTGGCGCTCGAGGTCGATTACGAAATGTACGGCAAGGACCTGACCGACAGCGGCGTACAGTCCGGCAAGATCGCCCAGGTTCTGGGTGGGCGAAAGCCGGAGGGCCTGATTTACGAGATGTTCCTTGACGAGAAGGGCGAGAAGATCTCCAAATCGAAGGGCAACGGCCTCAGCCTGGAGGAATGGCTGACCTATGGCAGCGAGGAAAGCCTTGCCTTCTATGCCTATCGAGAGCCGAAGAGCGCCAAGCAACTCCATATCGGCGTCATCCCGCGCGCGGTCGACGAATATGAGCAGTTTCGCGGCAGTTATGCGGAGCAGCCGCTCGACAAACGGCTGGGCAACCCGGTGCATCATGTCCATGCGGCGCAGGGCGCGCCGGTTCCTGAACAGGCGCTGCCGGTCAGCTATGGCCTGCTGCTGAACCTCGTGGGTGTAATGGGCGCAGAGGCAACTGCGGATCGCGTCTGGGGCTATCTCGGCAACTATGTTCCCGGCGCTTCTCCGGAAAACTATCCTCAACTCGCTGGTCTGGTCGAAAATGCACTCGCCTACAATCGCGATTTCATCGCGCCGACGCTGAAGCGCCGCGCGCCCGAGGAAAATGAGGCGATGGCTCTGCGCGAACTGGATTCGCAGCTTGCTTCGCTGCCGGAAGATGCATCGGCCGAAGAGATCCAGAACATCGTCTACGCCATCGGCAAGGATCCGCATTATGGGTTCGAGGCGCTGCGCGACTGGTTCAAGGCGCTGTACCAGACTCTGCTGGGCGCTGATCAGGGGCCGCGCATGGGAAGCTTCATCGCGCTCTACGGCATCGAGAACAGCCGACGGCTCATCGCCGAAACGCTGATGGCATAACCAGGTGCCCGGAGCTTACGCTCCGGGCACCGATTCTTTTGGCTCTTGGCCTCTGGGCCGCCTTACCAGAAGAAATTGTGATAGGCGGTGATGACCTGTCCGCTGTACAAATTGACCAGCAGCACGTCGTCATAGTGACGGATCCAGCGCAGGTGGCCGGTCGCGCGCGGCAGGCGATAACGCCATGGGTCGTTGATAATGTAGCGCGAACCATAATAGCCGCGGTTCATCCGGTTTCCGACCTCCCAGCGATGATAGCGGAAAGGCGCCTGCCAGTTGCCTCGCTGGTATACATTGCGGTGCGCGCGGCGATAATCGCGCAGATCCTTGGCATATTCGCGTTCGGCCTTGCGCACGTCCCGGTGTTCCTCGCGTACGTCGCGGCGATCGCCATAGCGGTACGCCTGCTGCAGTTCTCGGCGCTCTTCGCGCAGATCGCGGCGGCTGTCGTGCACTTCGCGGGCAGACTGCGCCGAGGCGGTGGCCGGAATGGCGGCACCAGTAATCGCGGTCGCGGCCATCAGCGAAGCCAGAATGATCTTTTTCATTATCTCACTCCTTTCAACACATCGACCGAATTCCGTGTCGATAATGCTGTTATGGCCGATTCGCCCTGAACCAGCCGGGAATGAGAAGTTCAGCAAATTGAAAGTGTTAGCGGACTTTTTGGTCAGCCTGCGTTAATCCGCCGCGCCTTGGCGCCGGCGATCCATTCGCGTTCGCGGAACCATTTGGTGAGCACATATTTGGTGCCGTCCCGCACGGGCAGGGCCGCGTGCAGGCTGTCGTGATTGGGGCCGCCGTCGCGAGTAAGGTTATTCCATATGATAATCGTGCCCTCGCGCGGTGGAACAACCAGGCCGGCATAGGGGAAATGCGTTTCGCCGCCGGCCGCGACATTTGAGAGATAGGCCATCGCTGTCCAGCACCGCTGTCCGCCCTGCGCCTTCATATGCGGCCAATAGGTGTCGTTGACCGGGAAATAGTCCCAATGCGGCTTATATTCCTGTCCGACGGTGTACCGTTGCCCCTGAATGGTTTCGCCGGTGGCCGCGTCCAGTCCCATCAGCGCGACGATGCGGTCGCTCACCGCCGCTACCAGCGGGTCGTCGGGTTCCATATGGCAGCTATGGCTGGTGCGATATTCGGGGCCTTCGGTGCCGGAAAAGAGTTTGGAGGGCTGGGCGCCCTCGTCGATGATTGCGCGCATCGCTGCGCATTCCTCGCCGCTCAGAAAGTCGCGGCGGATGAAGAGGTCCAGGAGATCGCTCTCCACCCGCTCCACCATCGGGTTCCGTTTCAGCTTCGCGGCGACGCGCTTGCCAATTCCCGCGCGGTGCGCCGACGGCTGATCGCCGTCATCGACATCCGGTTTCGGGGGTTTGCGCCTGAACATCGCCGCTGGTTAGCCGTTCAGCGTGCTGGATCGCAAGCATACAAAAAAGTCCGGGGCATCGCTGCCCCGGACCCTCTCCTGAATGAAGTGGGAGCCTCACCAGAAAAAGTCGCGTATCACGTCCACCACATAGCCGGTGCGAATGTCGACCAGCAGCGCGTCATCATAATAGCGGACCCAGCGCAGCGAGCCGTAAGCGGGCGGCAGGCGATAATACCAGGGATCGTCGATCCAGTAATTGCTGCCATACAGGCCGCTGAACAGCGTCACGCCGATCGAGAAGCGGCGATAGCCATAGGACCAGCCATAGGGGGCATAGTAGCGCGACGCGCGATAGAGATGGCGGTTCTTGGCGCGATAGCGTTGCCAGTCATACCGCTGGTCGCGGCGCCACTCGCGATTCCAGCTGTATCGCCCGTTCCGCCAATCCCTGCCATTGTCGCGCCAGTCGCGCCGGTCGTTACGATAGGCAGAGGAGGCAGAATATCTCCGGTCGCCGTCCCGGTTTGTCCACGTACGGTTGTTGTCGCGCCGGTCTTCGCGCCAGTCCTTGCGATTGTCGCGGCGCGCTTGGTTCCAGTCGCGATTATTGTCGCGGCGTGTGTCGGCCCAGCTGCGATTGTTGTCGCGACGGGCCTGATTCCAGTCCTGCCTGGTCTGATCGCGGTTCTGGTTGTTTTCTACGCGTGCCTGGTTCCAATCTTGGTTGTTGTCGCGTCGCGCCTGGTTCCAGTTGCTGTTGGTGTCGCGCCGCGTCTGATTCCAGTCCTGGCGATCTTCGCGGCGTTCCTGCCGCTGCTCCTCGCGAGCCTTCCAGTTCGGCCGCTGTCCGGAGCGGGCCTCATAACGCTGTTGATTGCCATTGCTCTCGGCCGACCGCGCGCCCCAGCGCCCATTGCGCTGATCCGCGTCGTCTGCGTAAGCGGGTGCGACGGCGGCCGTGCCCATCAGTCCGGCTATTATCAATTGTTTCATCATGCCGAATTCATCCCATCCAGTGATGTTATGAAACGGGTCTATCCAAGTCGGCCTGTCCGGTTGCTGAACCGAAAATTCAGCAATGAGAAAAGCAACGATGCCCGGGAAGCCGATTAATCAGGGCTTCTTCAGGGCAGGGACGGCGCGTGCTGCGTCTTCAGGAGCGACGCCGGGCGGGGGCGCCGCCGAAACCTTCTCCTCGCCAGCAACGATCCTTGCCGCCCGGCGCATGGCGGCCCGGATCCGCGGATAGGTGCCACAACGACAGATATTGGTGATCGCCCGGTCGATCTCCTCGTCGGTAGGCTGACGGTTGCGGCGCAGAAGAACAGCCGCCGCCATGATCATGCCGGGTTGGCAATAGCCGCATTGCGGCAGGTTTTCGGCCGCCCAGGCCTGCTGCACCGGATGACTGCGATCGGTGGAGAGGCCTTCGATCGTGGTGACGAAGCGGCCCTCGCAATCGGCAATCGAGATGCGGCACGACCGCACGGCCGCGCCGTCGACGTCAACCGTACAGGCCCCGCAGTCGCCGGTACCACATCCATATTTGGCGCCGGTGAGGTTGGAGGCGTCGCGCAGTGCCCAGAGTAGCGGCGTATCGGGGTCCATGCGATACTGGACCGGCCGATCGTTCACGGTGAACTTTGTCATGCCGATCCTTATGGCAGGGGCGAGGCGCGCGCGGAAGCGAATTTAGGGCGGTGAGCCCCGGTGGAATGGCGGTTTCTGCTTGAAGTCCGCGGCCATCGTTGATAGGGCGCGCCCATCACGACGCGGGCCGAATGGTTCGCGGCGCACATTTTCTTTTGTTTATGCGGTTGGGAAGCGGGGTGTCCGCCCAGCCGCCTGAGGGATTGGAGTTAGACGGCCTTATGCAAATCATCGTCCGCGACAATAATGTCGACCAGGCGCTGCGCGCGCTCAAGAAGAAGCTTCAGCGCGAGGGCGTCTATCGGGAGATGAAGCTGCGTCGTCATTACGAGAAGCCGTCTGAAAAGCGCGCCCGCGAAAAGGCAGCGGCTGTTCGTCGCGCCCGCAAGCTGGAGCGCAAGCGGATGGAGCGCGACGGCGTCCGTTAAATGCACGCCGTGCCGGACCTGCGGGTCCGCGAATACAAGACTTCATGATTATCTGGGGCTGATTCCATGTCCGTGACCGCCGTTCCGCTACGCCCCATCGCCAAGGGATCGCTTGCGCGCCTTTGGATAGGTGTCGGCGCTGTCGCGCTGGCAGCGGCCGGCCTCGCTGTCGCCGGGCAGCATGGCGTGACCGGATCGCCCATGGCTTTCCTTGCGAAGAACGCTCGCCAGCCGGGCGTTATCACCACCGCGAGCGGCCTGCAGTACAAGGTCGTGAAAGATGGGGAGGGAGCGAGCCCGACAAAGGGCGACGTGACGCTGGTCTCCTATCGCGGCACATTGGTGGACGGAAAGGTGTTCGACGAGAGCGAGCAGACCGCGATGCCGGTCGACGGCGTCGTACCGGGTTTCGCAGAGGCGCTGCAGCTCATGAAGCGCGGCGGCGAGTACAAGCTCTATATCCCTCCCAAGCTCGCCTATGGCGACAAGGTACCTGAAGGCGGCCCGATACCGGCGAATTCGGTGTTGATCTTCGACGTGAAGCTAATCGACTTCAAGTCACGGGCCGAGATCATGATGATGCAGCAGCAGATGCAGCAGATGCAGGGTGCACACGAGGGGATCCCCGGCAACTGAGCCTGGGGCCGGTCGCCGCTTGAGCGACCGCCGACCATTCCATTATTGACGCAGCGTCACCCGTTCCGGGCGAAGGCTCGCACCGGCGCGGCCCGGACGCAGTGACGTCCACCAGCTCAGTGGATTCAGGCTTGTCGTGCCATCGACCGAGAAGGTGATGAATTCTGCGCGTCCGCCGATCGCCTCGAACGGCACCGGCCCGCCAAGCCCCCGCTCGGCAAGGCTTGCCCTGCTGTCCGCGCTGTTGTCGCGATTGTCGCCCATCAGGAAAAGATGGCCTGCGGGTACGCGCACCGGCCCATACCAGTCGAGTTCGCTCGAACCTACGTCGATTATCCGGTACCGGCGGCCATTGGGAAGGACTTCCTCCTTCACGGGCAACTCACAATAGCGCTTGCCGTCCTGACCAAAGGTGAGGGCGCCGGGAAACTGGCTTGCGGGGCAGGGCGCGTTGGCGTCCACAGGAAGCATCAGCGGCGGCAGCGCCCTTTGAGGCACGGGTATCCCATTCAGCACGACCTGTCCTGCCCGCACTTCGATCATGTCGCCGGGCAGGCCGATCACGCGCTTGATATAATCCTCGCTGCTGTGCTGCGGTGTGACGATGACGATGTCGCCGCGTTCCGGCAACCGTCCAAACAGCCGGCCCTTGATGAAGGGCAGGGGATGGAAGCTGGGCGATACATAGGACCAGCCATAGGGATATTTGCTGACGACGAGGCGGTCGCCCTTCAGCAGCACCGGCATCATCGATTCGGAAGGGATATAGAAAGGCTTGGCGATCAGGCTGTGAAAGCCAAGCACGGCGAGTAGCAGGAAAAACAGGCTGCGTGCTTCGGCCGCCCAGTCGACCCGGTGGGGCTCGGCCGCATCGCCGACGGTACCGGCCTGTCCATCCACCGCCAGATCTTCCGCGCTCGCGGGCGAAGAAATATCGCTCATTGCCTCGTCGTCTCTGCCCATTACCGGTCCGCCACCGCTTCCAGCACGACGAACGCCTGCGCCCATGGATGATCGTCGGTGAGCGTCAGATGAACGAGGGTGCGATGTCCTGCCGGTGTGATCGCCTGCAACCGGTCGGCGGCGCCGCCAGTCAGGGCAAGCGTCGGGGCGCCGGACGGGCCGTTGACCACGCCGATATCCTTCATGAAGACACCGAGTCGAAAGCCGGTTCCGACAGCCTTGGAGAACGCCTCTTTCGCCGCGAAGCGCTTGGCCAGTGTCCCAGCCTTGGTATAGGGACGCCGCGCAGCCTTGACGATTTCGATCTCGGTGAAGACGCGCTGCTCGAACCGTTCGCCGAAGCGATCGAGCGATTGCTGTATCCGCTCGATATTGCAGAGGTCGGAACCGATCCCGATAATCATCTCACCTCGTCCATCAGCGCGCGCATGCGGCGCACGCTTTCCTCAAGGCCGATGAAGATCGCCTCGCCGACGAGATAATGGCCGATATTGAGTTCGCGCAGCTGCGGGACCGCCGCAATCGGCTGCACATTCTCATAGGTCAGGCCGTGGCCCGCGTGCGGTTCGATTCCATTGCGAGCCGCGAGCGCGGCGGCGTCTGCCACACGCTTCAGCTCGGCGGCAACGCCTTCCCTGTCGCCGTCGAGTCCCAGATGTGCGTAGCGCCCGGTATGGAACTCCACCACCGGCGCGCCAAGCCGCATCGCCGCCTCGATCTGACGGGGGTCGGGCTCGATGAACAGCGACACGCGGATGCCCGCATCCGAAAGGCGCGCAACTATGGGCGCGATCTGGTTGTGCTGGCCCGCTGCGTCGAGCCCACCTTCGGTCGTGCGCTCCTCCCGTTTTTCCGGCACGATGCAGGCTGCGTGCGGCCGGTGCCGCAGCGCAATTTCCAGCATTTCTTCGGTCGCGGCCATTTCGAGGTTTAGCGGCAGGCTTGTCGCGGCCATGATCCGTGCGATGTCGCCATCGCGGATATGCCTCCGGTCCTCGCGCAGATGCGCCGTGATACCGTCACCGCCGACGCGGGCGACAACCTCCGCGGCGCGCACCGGGTCGGGATGGTCGCCGCCGCGTGCGTTTCGGATCGTCGCCACATGGTCGATGTTGACGCCGAGGCGCAGGGGCGGCGTTTCGCTCACCGCCGATCAGCTTTTCCGGCTGCCTGGTTTTTCGGCCGGAACCGCGGCCAGCTCGGGCGGCAGGTCGTCCGCGTCGTAAACGGGGAAATTCAGTGACACGAGCGGATAGAAGGGAACGCCAAGATCAGCTTGCCCGGCGGAACGATCGACCAGTGCTGCCTCGGCGACGACAATGCCGCCTTCCTCGCGCACTGCGTCCATTGCTTCGCGCGAGGAAAGGCCGGTGGTCACGACATCCTCGACGAGCAGGACCTTCTGCCCCGGCTCGATGGCGAAACCGCGCCGCAATGTGAACTTTCCTTCCGGGCGTTCGAGAAATATGGCGTCGATGTCGAGTGCCCGGCCCATTTCGTGGCCGACGATTACTCCGCCCATGGCCGGAGAGACGACGAGGTCGATCTCGGACCGCAGTTCGCGCGGAAGCTGTTGCACCATCGCGCGGGCGAGCGTTGCCGCGCGGTCGGCGTTCATCAGGACGCGCGCGCACTGCAGGTAGAAAGCGCTGCGCTTTCCAGACGACAATATGAAATGCCCCTCCAGCAACGCCCCCGCCGCACGGAATTCGGCCAATATTTTGTCTTCATCCATTCCTTAGGTTTCCGAGTTTCCAGTCCGCAGCGGCAGATAGGGGGGTTCGGCGGCGCTTGCAACCTTCAACAAATTCCAATTTTTGCGGCTTGAGACAACGGTAATCCCTGCCTATAAGCCCGCGAGATGCCGTTCCCGTTGGCGCAAAAGCGCGCCCGGCGAGGCGGCCCAGGGGTACAGGGTATCGAAACGCTTATGAAGATAGTGAAATCGCTTGTTCTTGCAGGATTGCTGCTGTTTGCACCTGCCATCGCAACATCTCATCAGGCGCATGCCCAGGAGGCGCCCGTCGCGTCAGCTCCGGCCGATTCGGCGACCGCCGCCGCGGACAATGCGGCGGCTCCGGTCGAAGCAGCAGCTCCGGCCTTCCCCCGCATGAAGCCAACCGAAGGCGTCGGCATGCCGCGCTCGGGCGAGTATACGCTGCAGGAACAGTTCAGTTCCACCGGTAAGGAGGCACGCTGGATCCACGACAAGCTGCTGTTGCCGATCATCACGGTCATCTCGCTCCTCGTGCTCGCGCTGATGCTCTATATCATGGTGCGTTTCCGTCGTTCGGCGAACCCCGTGCCTTCCAAGACTTCGCACAACACCGTGCTGGAGATTGTGTGGACCGTTGTGCCTGTCCTGATCCTGCTGGCGATCGCGGTGCCGTCGCTCGGTCTGATCGCGGAGCAATACAAGCCCGCTCCCAAGGACGCGCTCACCGTCAAGGTGACGGGATATCAGTGGTATTGGGGGTATGAATATCCCGACCAGGGTATTTCCGAATATGTTTCGAACCTGCTGACGCCCGAACAGGCGCTGGAAAATGGCGAGCCTTATCTGCTGGCCGCTGATAACCGGTTGGTGTTGCCCGTCGGTCGCCCGATCAAGTTCATCATCACCGGCGCCGACGTGATCCACAGCTTCGCCGTGCCTTCGCTTTGGGTGAAGATGGATGCCGTGCCGGGCCGCCTCAACGAAAAGACAATCACGATAGACAAGCCGGGCGTTTATTATGGCCAGTGTTCGGAGCTTTGTGGTGTGAAGCATGGCTTCATGCCGATCGCGATCGAGGCCCTGCCGCCGGCTGAATGGGAGCAATGGGTGCGTTCGCAGGGCGGCGACCCGGCCGGGCCGGCGAAGGAAGATGCCGCAACGACTGCAGCCGCGGAACAGCCGTCCGCGCCTGCCAAGATTTGATATAAGGGTCCGACAGACATGACGACGATTGCAGCCGACGCTCACGCTCACGACCATCATGACGCGGACCACAAGCCGGGATTCTTCGCCCGCTGGTTCATGTCGACCAACCACAAGGATATCGGTACGCTCTACCTGATCTTCGCCATCATCGCGGGGATCATCGGCGGTGCGATTTCCGGCATGATGCGGGTCGAACTCGCTCAGCCCGGCATCCAGTATCTGCAGACCTGGGCGCAAATGATGGACGGGCCTGACGCCGGTCTTGACCAGGCCTATCACCTTT
>JBFXHW010000069.1:0-10684 GCA_050176605.1 Sphingobium sp.
GATTCTGACTGAAAAAATGCTGGAAAACCAGATGCTTGCTGGACGTTTCCGGACGTCGCCGGAAAGGTCTCTGGTGCCCAGAAGAGGACTCGAACCTCCACGCCCTTGCGAGCGCCAGCACCTGAAGCTGGTGCGTCTACCAATTCCGCCATCTGGGCACGGGGTAGGACGCGCGCATTAGGCTAGCCCTTCCCCCCTTGTCAACCAGTTCCCGCCGCAAATCCCAGCTTATCCGTCCAGTCGGGGGCGGGATGGCGAATGACTGTGCGTGAAGCCGACAGAGAGCGATGAGCCCGACATCGATACCGTTATCGTCCGGCACGAAGGTCATGACGCCCTTGCACGTCACATAAATCCGTTCGCATCAGCCTTCGGCCCGATCCCCTGCTCGGTATCGCCGCGATCGATTTGGCGCGACTCGCTTTAGGGTGTACTGTCGCCTCCAGTACTTGGCTCGTTGTTAGGCGACGGATTATGATAAGTACTAGCGCGCCCCAATTGATGAACGATGCCCGTGACGAGGTGCTGAAGGCGCTTGCCTCGGACACCAGAAAATCGGCCCATCGTCACCGGGTTCGAGCCAACACCCTGTTGAAAGAAGCCGTGGATGCCATTCAGCGCAGTCCTGACCAAGTCTGGAACTGGTCGACGCTTCGGGCTTCCGGACGGCGATATAGCCGGGAGAGTGAAGATGTATAAGCTAGGCGATGAAGTGCATCTCGATGCAGACGAGGCACGCTCGGCAGAAACGCATCATGTGGTGCGATATGTGCTGGCCGTGAGCTTGTTTCTGGCGATCGTAACATTGTCGGTGGTATGGATCACAGGGGCGCTTTCCATGCGTCCCGCAGACGGCTGGCCGGTGACGGCCGAAGAGCACGCGCTGGGAGGTTGACCGCCCGTCGCCAACAGGCGCGGGCCTCCAGCCGCCCCAATGGACCTCTCGGGGCAGCGGCCAAAGCCGGTTGTTGGAAACCTGTTCGCTAGAGCAGGCGGATGCGCCTTTACCGGCGAACCGGCTGGACATACGTGCATGCCACCGGGCCTTCGAATTTCGGCATGCGGATGCCCTACATTAGAGAACTATCAGTTCGGAAGCCTCAGCATCTTGGCTCTGAGCCTTGGGAGCTATCTGAGTTGAACTCAGTGACGATAATTTCCGGCCAAAATGGTTCTGGAAAGGGTCTATTGCTACTATCATGGGCGGATCAGAATCTCTGGCGAATATTGGCAATTTGCGTATGCACGGAGACGGGTGACTCTGCGACAATCGAGGATCGATGAAATTTTCGGCGAGTGATAATGCAACGTCTGCCGGATTCTCATCGATCAATCGAGAGAACAGCTTTGATACATTGCGCCTGATTTCCGCTCTCTTTGTACTCTTGGGCCATGCATTTTTCCTGACCGGCCAAAATGCTCCGCAAATAATTGGCATTCCAATTCATACACTTGGCCTATTGAACCTGTTCGTGATTTCCGGTTATCTCACGACATTGAGTTGGGTGCGAAATCCGGCCTTCTTCAAATATGTTGCGAAGCGCAGCCTGAGGATTTTTCCCGGCCTCCTTGCATCGTTGCTTTTTATCGCTCTGGTGATTGGCCCTCTGTTTACGAGCTACAGTCTTCAGTCCTATTTCAGTAATCGCTACACAATCCTTTTCGTCGTCCGGAATTTTGCGCTCTGGTTCGATGACTGGTTGCCGGGCGTGTTCGACGGCCCGCAATTTGGCGGTGGCTCAGATGGAGTGTTGTGGACGCTTCCGATCGAGTTCGGATTGTATTTCACAGTGCCGATACTGGTCGCTTTAGCCAGTTGGAACCGGAGAGTTGCCGGTATCTCGATCATGGCGGCCGCTGTTGCCCTGACGTGGTTGTCGATGATTTCAAACTACGAATTTCATCACAGAATCTATCGGATCAACATCGATTCCGCGCTCGAAATCGTCCCCTTTTTCTTTTTTGGTGCGGGAATCGCCATGGCCACCAATTCGTCATGGATTTCGCGGCACTCCATCAAGATCGGTGCATTCTGTGCACTGATATTATGTCTTGCGGGTTTTGCGCCGCCGAACTGGAACTATGTCCTCGGACTTCCACTTCTGTCGAGTTGTATCGTAAGCGTGGGTCTCAGCCGGCTTTTGTATAGCGGTAGCTACTCTCGGATCGGGGACCTGAGTTATGGTATCTACCTGATTCACTGGCCTATCGAGTCTGCGATCTTATCGGTTATTGGCTTCAGCGTTTCCGCGTGGGTTCTGGGCTTGATCGCAACTGGCTTGTGCATCCCCTATGCCTGGTGCTTGTGGCACGGTGTCGAGCGGCCAGCGCTAGCGTTGAAACAACGGCTACGGTCGAAGCTGCAGACGCACGAGGTGGTGGAGGCTCCCCATCTATCCTAACTTCTCTGGCCGGTGCCAGTGTTGATGATTATTCCATAGCATCAGCCGCTTACAGCCACAGTTATGAGGTATAGCGTGGGTCGCGCCCATTTTCCCTGCGGATGATGCTCAAACACGACCCAAGCCGCACCCAAGGGCGGAAGGCCATTCGCGCGTATCCGGCGCATTTTCCTGCTGAACGGTCATAAAGAAGGTGGTGCCGCTTACAGGACTCGAACCTGTGACCCTCGCATTACGAATGCGATGCTCTACCAACTGAGCTAAAGCGGCGAAACGCGGCCCGCCGGCGCGGGGCCGGGTGGTGGCGCAGCGCATAACAGCACCGCCGGAAACTGGCAAGCCGGATCGTCGGGCGGTCCGTGCGCCCGGTTCGTCCCGGCCGCACGGGCGTTCATCGCGTGAAATGCACGCCGCGCGCTGCAATTTCCGGCATTTTTAGCTATTGTTAACCATCTTCGTGCGAGGGTTGACGATGAGCCAAGCCGTTGCTCGCAGAGATGAACAGGTGAACCGATGGATAATTTGCGCGGCCAGGAAGAAATCGGGGCGGAGGACAACCTCGACTATGGCGCGATAGAGGCGCCGCCACCGATCGCGTCGGACGAGCGGCGCATGCATGTGCGCGCCTATAATTACTGGGCTTCGCTGCTCGGCAATCGCGCGCTCCCCTCCATCGAGGACCTGAACCCGGAGGACATGGAGGACTTCGCCGCCAACAGCGTGCTGCTCGATTTTTCCATGGGCATGGACAATCCGGCGATCCTGTATCTCGGCTCCGCCCTGCGCGAAGAATGCGGTATCGAAAGCACGATCGAACGCATCGATCAGGTTCCGGCCCGCTCTCTGCTTACCCGGCTCACCGATCATTATCTGCAGATCATCGCCAATGCCGCTCCGGTCGGATTCGAAGCTGAATTCACCAACCAGCGCGGCGCGGAGATTCTGTATCGCGGCATATTGATGCCCTTTTCCTCCGACGACGAGACGATCGATTTCATCTACGGCGTCATCAACTGGAAGGAAGCCGCGAGCCCGACCATGGTCGAGCAGCTCGGCGAGGAAATGAAGAATGCGGCCGCCGTGGCGGCCCCCGCCTATCCCACCACGCCGATCTGGGCCGATGGCCCGTCCGGGACCGCGGACTTCGAGGACGAGGACGAGGATGAGGAAGCGTTTCCGCTCCCCGCATCGATGATCGCCAACGAAGACAATAATTTCGGCTTTGACGAGGTTGTCACCGAGACCGATGGCGCCAGCGCCGAGGATGTGCTCGACCTTGCCGCGTTCGCCAGCGACGAGACGGCGGCCGACGAAACCGCCGAGGCACCGGCCGAGCCGGTTATCGACGATATCTCCGATATCCTGGACGATCTCGGCCTGTCCGCGCCGCAGGACACCGCGTCGGGAATGGCGCCGGAAAGCGCGGACTCGTTCGATGAACTCGATCTGGCGGCCTTCGTCTCCAAACTCGAAGACGCAGAACAGGCAACCGATGATGAGGGCGAAGGCGACGAGGACGATATCCTCTCGCTCGACATGCCCGCCGACCCGGAGCAGGTAGTAGAAGAGGTAGCCGCCGACGAGCCCGTGGAGGTACTGGAGACGGCCGGGACGGACCTGTCCGACGACATCGCCGCAATGCTGGACTCGCGCGAGCGCGATCATGATCTGCTGGCCGAACTCGATGCCGCCCGCCAGGGCGCGGCGGAGGCCCTCGATTCCGATGCGCGCAGCCGCACGGCGCTCTATCGCGCGATCGGCATGGCCTATGATTTCGCGCTGAGTGCGCGCGAGGCGCCCGAGGATTATGTCCGGATGCTCGACAATGCGGGCATCACCGTTCAGGACCGCAGCCCGATGACCGCGGTCGTCAAGCTCGTCTTCGGCGCCGATTATGAAAAGACGCGCGTCGCCGAATATGCGCTGGCGCTCGATTATGCGGTGACGCAGGATCTTCCGCGCGGTGGCCTCGCGCGGCAGCTCGGATTTTACGAAGGCGGCCTCAAGGGTCTGGTTCGCGACATGCGCGATGCCCGGCGCGCGGAGGGTGTCGATCCGGCCTCGCGGTCCGTCCGCCGCCTCGACCGCGCCGTGCGCCGTCTCAACCGTGCCGATCCGGTGGACGAAACCGATTTGCCGTTCGGCGAACTGGGTCTGGCCGTCGTGGTCGCCCGGCGCGAGCCCGATGGCAGCATCTCGCTCGTCGCGGGCGTCGGTCTACAGGACAAGGCCGCGCAGAAGGTGATGATCGCCGCCAGCAAGACGGTCTGACGCGGGAGGCAGCGGCCCGGCCCTGCCTCCCCCCCGCATTCCGCCTCCGCATCGGCTCGGTGGCGGGAAAGGGTCCTCCAGAGGATAGACTGAAGATTTTCCGGGGTTATTGGCTTTGGCCCCCTCGCGGAACGGCGGCTATACCATTATAGGATCGGCAATAGCCGCACGAAAACACAAAGAATCGCAGGAGATTTCATGGCCGAGGCTGATCCCGCAAATGCCGCGCAGTTCGCGCGGCGGCTTCAGGATGCACTGGCACAGGGCGCTTTGCCCGGCGAGCGCGAAGGATTTGACGAGGCCGCGGCGCTTGCCGCGGCCGATTTCGTTTCCGCCGCCGCTGCGACGCGCAAGCCCGGAACGCCCGCCATCATCATCGAAAATCAGCCGAAGTCGGCCCCCAGGGGCGGCGCGGCGGCGATGCGCATCGCCATCATCAACGACGATATGCCGTTCCTTGTCGACAGCATCGCGAATTGCCTCGCCACGCAAAATCTGGTGATCCGGCGGTTGATGCACCCGGTGGTCAGTGTGGAGCGTGACGGCAAGGGCAAGCTGCTGCAGATATTGCCGCACGACAGCCCCGGCGCGCGCCGGGAGTCGGTCATCTTCATCGAGATCGATCAGGTCAGCGCGAAGCAGCGCGCCAGCCTGTCGAGCGATATCGAACAGACGCTGGCGCATGTGCGCGCCGCGGTGCTGGACTGGAGCGCGATGCGCGATGCGCTGTCGGCCGATGCCGACCGGCTGGCCGACGAGGAAGGCGCGACCCTGCTGCGCTGGCTGCTCGACCGGAACCTGACGCAGACGGGTCATGCCCTGTTCCGTCGCGACGGCAGCATGGAAAAGACGCTCGGCATCTGCTCCCTCAAGAATGCCGAGCCGCTGCTCGCTCCGCCCAGCATCGCGGCGGCGTTCGACTGGTTCGAGGAAGGCGGCCGGGCGCCGCTCATCGTCAAGAGCAATCAGGCCTCGCGCGTGCACCGATCCAGCCTGATCGACCTGTTCATCATCCCGATCCGCGAGGGCAAGGCGATAAGATCGCTGTCGGTTCATGCCGGCATGTGGACCAGCGCGGCTCTGGCGACGCCGCCGGACAAGGTCCCGATGCTGCGCGCTGCGCTCTCGTCGCTGATGGAAAAGCATCGTTTCGATCCGTCCGGCCATGCGGGGAAGGCGCTGTTCCACGCGCTGACCAGCCTGCCGCACGACATCGTCATCGGTTTTGACCGGGCGACGCTGGAACGGCTGGCGCTTACCTTCATGTCGCTCTCCGACCGTCCGCGACCCAAGCTGGTGCTCGCGACCGCCGCGCTGGCGCGCCATGTCTACGCGTTCGTCTGGCTGCCGCGCGACGACGTGTCGACCGCCCGCCGGATCGCGATCCAGGACATGCTCGCGGATGCGGCCAACGCGCCGATCCTGAGCTGGTCGATCGTGCTGGAAGAGGGCGGCATGGCGATGCTGCGCATCACGCTGGATATCCGGGCGGGCGGGCGCACGCCCGACGAGGAGGCGCTCGACGCGCAGCTCAAGCATATGGTGCGTGGCTGGGTGCCGGCGGTCGAGGCGGCGCTCGAACAGGGGAGCATGCAGGCGCAGGCCGTGGCGCTGGCGGAAAAATATGCGGAAGGCTTTCCGCCCAGCTATCGTCTGGGCGCCGGGCCCGAAGAGGGCGCGACGGATATCGTCGAAATGGCGAAGCTGGACGGTGAGGGCGATCGGCGCGTCCGCTTTTATCGCAATGGCGAGGACAGCAGGGACCGGCTGCGGCTGAAGCTTTACAGCGCGACGGCGATCACGCTGTCGGACGCGGTCCCGGCGCTGGAAAATTTCGGCTTCAAGGCGATCGAGGAAATCACGACGCCGATCGGCAAGGGCAAGCTCGGGCATATCCACCGTTTCCTGCTCGCGCGGCATGACGGCGGCGATGCGAGGATGCTGCTAGACCGTGCCGACATGTTGCAGCATGTCGTGGCCTGCGTTCTGACGGGACAGTCGGAGGATGATCGCTTCAACGAGCTGATCGTATCGGCAGGGCTCGATCCCGACTCGGTGATCCTGCTTCGCGCGCTTTATCGCTATCTGCGGCAGACCGGCATGCCCTACGCGATGCCCACGGTAGTCGCGACGCTGCGCGATCAGCCGGCGCTTACCCGCACGCTGGTCGATCTGTTCCGGGCCTTGCATGACCCCGCCTTCGAGGGCGACCGGGAAAAGGCGGTCGAGGCGGCGGATCGTGCGATCGTTTCCGGCCTCGTTTCGGTTTCGGCAATCGACGAGGACCGCATATTGCGGCTGATCCATGCCGTCATCCACGCCTGTCTGCGGACCAATTTCTTCGTTGAGAGCGGCGGGCTGGCGCTCGCCTTCAAGATCGAGAGTGCTCGGGTGCCCGGCCTACCAAAGCCGCTGCCCTGGCGCGAGATCTGGGTCTATTCGCCGCGCGTGGAGGGCATTCACCTGCGTGCGGGGCCAGTCGCGCGTGGCGGGCTGCGCTGGTCCGACCGGCGCGACGATTTCCGCACCGAGATACTCGGCCTGATGAAAGCGCAGCGGGTCAAGAATGCCGTGATCGTGCCCACCGGCGCGAAGGGCGGTTTCTATCCCAAGCGCCTGCCGAACCCGGCGGCAGACCGTGACGCCTGGCTCGCCGAAGGCACGGAGAGCTATCGTATCTTCATCCGCTCGCTGCTGTCGGTCACCGACAATATCGTGGGCGGCGACGTGGTGCACCCTGACGGCATGGTCATCCGCGATGCGGACGATCCCTATTTCGTCGTCGCGGCGGACAAGGGTACGGCGACCTTCTCCGATATCGCCAACGCCATCGCGCTGGATCACGGCTTCTGGCTGGGCGATGCCTTCGCCAGCGGCGGCTCCAACGGCTATGACCACAAGGCGATGGGCATCACCGCGCGCGGCGCCTGGGTGTCGGTGCAGCGGCACTTCGCCGAGATGGGCGTCGACGTGCAGAGGGAAAGCGTCCGCGTCGTGGGCGTGGGCGACATGTCGGGCGACGTGTTCGGCAACGGCATGCTGCTCAGCAAGGCGATCAAGCTGGTCGCGGCGTTCGACCATCGCCACATCTTCCTCGATCCCGATCCCAACCCGGCCGCGAGCTGGAAGGAACGGCAGCGCATGTTCAAGCTGCCGCGATCGAGCTGGGAGGACTATGACAAGGCGCTGATATCGCAGGGCGGCGGCGTCTTTCCGCGCACGATGAAGAGCATACCGCTCTCGCCAGAGGTGAAGGCGATGCTGGAGGTGGCCGAGGACGAGATGGACCCGGCCTCGCTGATGTCCGCCATATTGCAGGCGCCCGCCGATCTCCTCTGGTTCGGCGGCATCGGCACCTATGTGAAGGCGGCGGCGCAGAGCAACACGGAGGTCGGCGACACGGCGAACGACGCGCAGCGCGTCAATGCCGAGGATCTGCGCGTCAAGGTCGTTGGCGAAGGCGCGAACCTGGGCGTCACCCAGGCGGGTCGCATCGCCTATGCGCTGGGCGGAGGGCGGATCAACACCGACTTCATCGACAACAGTGCGGGCGTCGACTGTTCCGACAATGAGGTCAACATCAAGATCGCGCTGAACCGCGAAATGGCCGAAGGGCGGCTTGCGCTCGATGATCGCAACGCGTTGCTGGTCGAGATGACCGACGCGGTCGCCGACCTCGTTCTGGAGGACAACCGGCTGCAGGCGCTGGGCCTGTCGATCGCGGAAGCGGGCGGCGCACGGGCGCTGCCGAGCTATGTGCGCCTGATCGAGACGTTCGAGGATAGCGGCACGCTCGACCGGCGGGTCGAGGGGTTGGCGACCAACGAACAGCTCATGCGGCGCGGGCTCGATGACAAGGGGCTGATGCGGCCGGAACTGGCGGTGCTGCTCTCAACCGCGAAGCTGACCCTGCAGGATGGCATAGAGGCGGGCTCGCTGACTGACGATCCGAGCATGGGCCGCGACCTTGCGGCGTCCTTCCCGCCACGCATGCAGGCGAAGGAAGCCGACGCGATCGCCAGCCACCGGTTGCGCAGGGAGATCATCGCGACGGAGCTCGCCAACCGGATCATCAACCGGCTCGGCCTCATCCATCCCTATGAGATGGTGGAGGAAGAAGGATGTTCGCTGGGCGATATGGCGGCTGCTTTCGTCGTCGCCGATCGCATCTTCGAGGTCAAATCGCTGTGGCAGGACATTGACGACGCGGTGATGCCCGAGGCCGGGCGTATCGAGCTGCTCGGTCTCGTCGCTCAGGCGATGCGGTCGCAGATGGCCTCGATCGTCCGCGTGCTTCCCTCCGGCTTCGTGCCCGGCGATGGCGTCGAAAAGCTGCATCCCGGCGCGGACCGGCTCAGCGGTGCGGTCAACGACATATTGACCGAGACGCTGCTCGCGCGCGCGGCGGCGATGGAGGACGATCTGGAAACGCTCGGCGTGCCGGGCGACCTTGCCCAGCGCACCTCGCACCTGTTCAAGATGGATGGAGTCATCGGGATCGCCAATCTCCACAATCAGATGGGGGGCGATGTGCTGGAAATCGCGCGGGCCATGGTTCGCATCGGCGACGTTTCCGGCATCCACTGGCTGCAGACCGCGGTGGCGAAGCTGGAGCCGAGCGATCCCTGGGAACGCCAGCTCCTTTCCGGCATATCGCGCGATGCGCAGCAGGTCCGCCTCGGGCTGGTCGCGCGGCTCGGCACGAAGGATGCGCTCGCCAATGTTGAACGCTGGATCGATGCGCAGGCTCAGCGCATCGGCCAGTTCCGGCACCAGCTTGAGCGCGCGATGGCCGCGCCGCAGCCGCATGTCGCCATGCTGGCGGAGCTGGCGGGTCAGATCCGCGCGCTGATGGCGCGCTAGGGTCTGAACCGAATCCGCGCAGTCCCCGTTCCGAGGGCGAAGCCCGTGGTGTTCAGGCCGTCGCCCAGCGTCGCATCATGTTGTGATAGACATTGGTGAGGCGCAGCACCTCCGTATCGGTGCTGCCATGCCGCACGGTGAGCGCCTGAATCGACTGATCCAGCTCAAACAGCATGGAACGCGCCTCGGCGCTTGCTACCAGAGACTGCATCCAGAAGAAGCTGCTCACCCGCTCCCCGCGCGTTACCGGCGTCACGCGATGCAGGCTGGAGCTGGGGTAAAGGATCATATGCCCCGGCGGCAGCTTGTAGGAGGTGCTGCCGAACGGCCCCTCGATCTCCAGCTCTCCGCCATCATAATCATCGGGATCGGTCAGGAACAGCGTCGCCGACAGGTCGGTGCGTATGCGTATGCCGCTCCCGCCATGGACGCGTACCGCGTTGTCGACATGGGTGCCGAACGTCTCGCCCGGGCCATAGCGGTTGAAGAGGGGCGGAAAAATCGTGTGGGGCAGGGCCGCTGACAGAAACAGGTCGTTGGTTCCCAGCGCTTGCGCGACCACGGCCTGTGCGGCACGGGCTTCATCGCATTCCTCGGGCAGTTGCCGGTTCTTCTTCTTCAGCGCCGATCCGGGACCACTGGTTGCATTGCCGTCTATCCAATCGGCGGACAGTATCTGCGCGCGCAGCGCCAGCGCCGCGTCCCGGTCCAGCAGGTCGGGAATGACGATTAACATGGCTTCTCTCCCTTCATGCCACCATAAACCGGACCGCCCGCCGGTTCCACATCTTCCCCGTGGGTAGGGATGATGCGGGCGGCGAACGGTCCGGCGCGGCGCGCGGGCACATGCGCGCCGTAGGAGAGGGGCAAAGCGGTCAGAATATTATGCTCGCGCTCAACGTCGCCGATCGGCCCGGCGCGACATAGGCGAATGGCGCGGACGAGCGGTAAATCGCATCATAATAGCGCTTGTCGGTAAGGTTCAGCACATTGAGGCGCAATTCCGTCCGGCTGGTCGGCCTCACCCGCGCCACCGCGTCGAACCGCCAGTAGCCGGGCACCGTCGCGGTTGTTGACGCATAGGTGCCGCCGTGCAGGTCGCTCTGATAATAGGCCTGCCCGCCGACGGTCAGCCAGTCTGTGACGGC
>JBFXHW010000070.1:0-10501 GCA_050176605.1 Sphingobium sp.
CGCGCCGATCTGATCGGGCGTAGCGGCGAGCTCGCACGGCGTCTCGGCCACCATGTTGAGCATCACATTGGATCCGAGATCGGCCGTCTTTACATATTTGCCGGCGAAAACGGGCGAGTCGATAAGCGTTTCGTAATCGGTAACGTCATAGGAGACAGTTCCGCCGGCCATCTTTCCGCGCAGGGCGGTATAGGCAGTCCAGCCTTGCGGGTAGGTTACCGACGCCTGCACCGGTATCTGCCGGACATAATAGCCCGCGGGATAGAGCGATACCGTCTCGAACTGCAGGTTCATCATCTTGTCGGTGACGGCGACGCGGCCCTGATTGCCCGCCGTGGCGTTCAGGAACTGGAATTCGGCAACGATTTCACGCGCTCCTTCCGGAACGTTGACATGAAAGGCATAAACATCCGTGGGGCTGCGGGTCCAGCCGATGTCCTGCCCGTTCGCCGTGATCTTGAGGCCCGCGAGCTTCTCGATCTGTCCGCGCGGAGCATGCTTGCCCGGCAACCATTCGGGATAAAGAAGGGTGAGCGGACCGGACGAGGAAACGGGAATTACTTCCTTGACCCGCCAGATGCGCTGGGTCGTGTCGGTCGCATCGACGGTCAGCGAAATCGTCCCGGGATATGGGGTGTCGCGTGGTGTCCGCACGGTGTCGATCACCGGCTGGGCGACGGGCGCCGACCGAACCGGCGCGCTGCCGTCCTGCGCCATGGCCGGGGCGACAAGCGCCGTGGAGAGAAGGAGCGAAAGGGGAAGAAGATGTTTCATGGTGAACCTTGTGATTTGTGTTGTACCCGACAGACTTTATGATCCCAACATGGCGCGAGGCTGGCGCGCCGTCTACCCCTGCTATGAACCGGTCTATCGGTACGCATCATTGTTTCCTTGGGAGGCAAATCCCGCTAGAGGGCGCGAACCATGGCCAAAAACCACAAAGAGCGCATCGAAACTCCCCGCCCGATCCGGGGCACGCAGGATATGCTGGGCGGCACGCCCGACAGTCTGGTCGACCGCTTTGCGCATGTGGTCGAGACGTTCGAGCGGGTGCGAAAGCTTTACGGCTTTCGCCGCATCGAGGTGCCGATGTTCGAGGCAACGGCGGTGTTCGCGCGCAGCCTTGGCGAAAGCACCGATGTCGTCTCCAAGGAGATGTACACGTTCGAGGATCGCGGCGGGGATTCGGTGACGCTGCGTCCGGAATTCACGGCGGGAATCGCGCGCGCCTACATCACCGAGGGGTGGCAGCAATATGCGCCTTTGAAGGTGGCGACGCACGGGGCGCTGTTCCGCTATGAGCGACCGCAAAAGGGGCGGTACCGGCAGTTTCATCAGCTCGACGCGGAGATTATCGGCGCAGCCGAGCCGCTGGCCGATGTGGAGTTGCTGTGCTTTGCCGACCAGTTGCTGAAGGAGCTGGGGGTGAGCGAGGGCGTGACGCTGACGCTCAACACGCTGGGCGATGCGGAAAGCCGCGAGGCATGGCGCGAGGCGCTGGTCGCGCATTTCGAGGCGCATCGCGGCGACCTGTCGGAGGACAGCATCGCGCGGCTGGACAAGAATCCCTTGCGTATTCTCGACAGCAAGGACCCGCGCGACCGGCCGATCGCCGACAGCGCGCCGGATATCGACGCGTTTCTGACCGATGAGGCGAAGGCGTTTTTCGACAAGGTGACCGATGGACTGAAAGCGGCGGGCGTGGCGTGGCAGCGAAACAGCCGCCTTGTGCGCGGCCTCGACTATTATCGCCACACCGCGTTCGAATTCGTGACCGACCGGCTGGGCGCGCAGGGCACGGTGCTGGGTGGCGGGCGCTACGACGGGCTGATCGAAAATCTCGGCGGTCCGGCAACGCCAGCGGTCGGCTGGGCGGCGGGAATCGAGCGGCTGGCGATGCTGGTTGAAAAAGTGAAAGTCGATACTTCGCGATTGCTCGCGATTGTCCCCGAAACACTAGAAGTCGAACAACAGGCCATACAAATTGCCGATCACCTTAGGCGAGCCAATTGGCAGGTAGAGCTAGGCTTCAAGGGCAACGCAAAAAAGCGGGTTGAGGCTGCTAAAAGAAGAGGCTTTCAAGCTATCCTCTTCGTAAAGCCAAGCGCCCGTGGCATTGAGCTCAACCTCTCTGATGTGACCAAAACCCATGAGCGGGCAACGGAAATGCTATTAGATGTGCTCGGTTGCCTACCTGACGAATTTAATCAATTGAGTGGCGACAATCTTTGACAATCTCTCCCGCCCGGATCGCGCAAATCGAGCGGCGCTATGAGGAGGCCGAGGCGGCGATGGCGCGGCCGGACCTCGATCCCGCCGAGTTCGTGAAGCTGTCCAAGGAATATGCCGAGCTGGAACCGGTGGTGAAGGCCGCGCGCAATGTGTCGGCCCTGACAAAGGAAATTGCCGATCTCGACGCGCTGCTTTCCGGCGGAGAGGCCGACGCGGAAATGCGCGCGCTGGCGCAGGAGGAGTTGCAGGAACTGCGCAGCCAGCTTCCCGATGCGGAGCGCGCTCTCGCGCTGCAACTGCTGCCGAAGGACGCCGCAGATGCCCGCCCGGCCATGCTCGAAATCCGCGCAGGGACGGGCGGCGACGAGGCGGCGCTGTTCGCTGGCGACCTGTTGCGCATGTATCAGCGCTATGCCGACGAACAGGGCTGGAAGATCGAGATCATCTCGGCCAGCCCGTCGGAGCAGGGCGGCTTCAAGGAAGTCGTCGCCAGCGTCAACGGCATTGGCGTCTTCGCGAAATTGAAGTTCGAAAGCGGCGTGCACCGGGTGCAGCGCGTGCCGGTCACCGAATCGGGTGGGCGCATCCATACCAGCGCGGCCACCGTCGCGGTGTTGCCGGAGGCGGAGGATGTCGATGTCGAGATCAACGAGGCGACTGACCTCAAGATCGACATTTATCGCGCGTCCGGCGCGGGCGGGCAGCATGTGAACACCACCGATTCGGCGGTGCGCATCACCCACCTGCCGTCGGGCATCGTCGTCACGCAGCAGGACGAGCGCAGTCAGCACAAGAACAAGGCCAAGGCGATGAAGGTGCTGCGCACGCGGCTCTACGAAATGGAGCGGGAGCGGGCGGCGGCCAGCCAGGCGGGCGCGCGCAAGGCGATGGTCGGTTCTGGCGACCGGTCGGAACGCATCCGCACCTACAACTTCCCGCAGGGCCGTGTGACCGATCACCGCATCAACCTGACGCTGCACCGCCTGCCGGAAATCCTCGAAGGGCCAGGGTTGCAGGAAATCATCGCCGCGCTGGTCGCCGAGGACGAGGCGGCCCGGCTGGCGCAACTGGATCAGGTCAATTGAGGAAGGCGGCGGACGCGCTGCGCGAAGCCGCCACGGTCCTCGCCGAAGTGAGCGAAACGGCTCGGCTGGACGCCGAATTGCTGATGGCTCATGCGCTCGGCCTTTCGCGCGGGGAACTGATCCTGACGCTTGGCGATCTGGCCGAGCCACCCGAATTCGTTGCGCTTGTGGAGCGCAGGCGGGCGCACGAGCCGGTGTCCCACATCACTGGCAAGCGTGATTTCTGGACGCTGACGCTCGCCGTGACGCCGGATGTGCTGACACCCCGCCCGGATAGCGAAACACTGATCGAAGCGGCGATCGACCATTTTCGTGATCGGCCCGCGCCGCAGCGCATTCTCGATCTCGGCACGGGGTCAGGCGCGCTTTTGCTTGCGGCGCTCGACGTCTGGCCAGATGCCAGCGGGCTCGGCGTCGACATCAGTCCGCCTGCATTGGATGTCGCGCGGCGTAACGCCCACCTCTGTGGCATGGCTCACCGCGCCGCATTCAGGGCTGGCGACTGGCTGCTGGGTTTGGAAGAGACGTTCGACCTCATCCTTGCCAATCCACCCTATATTGCGGTGCATGCGAAGCTGCCGCCCGATGTGGCGGATCATGAGCCAGCGCTGGCGCTGTTTGCCGGGGAGGATGGACTGGACGCGTATCGCGCCATCGCTCCGGAGCTGGAGCGCATAATGGCGCCCGGCGGCTTCACGGCAGTGGAGATCGGCTTCGACCAGGCGGAAACCGCCGCGCTGCTGTTCCGGCAGCGTGGTCTGACGGTTGAAATAAAAGCCGATCTTGCCGGTCACCCCAGATGTCTCATGGTGAGACGCTGACCCTGCGTCGCGGCAATTTGAGCCCCAGGATAGGATTCTTCTTGGTTTCTTTACCCAGACCGTCTACTAGGGAGTCAGGCAGGTCCGGAAGATCAAGGCTCCGGACGTGTCGGCTCCCATAATCGTCGGACGCAGGCAAAGGGCGTCTGGTGCTTGAATGGAGGTCCGGGCAATGGGTGGCCCGAGCCCGCGTGGCGTTTAATGCCCGCCGGAAGCAGTGCGTTTAAGGATAGCGTTGAAAGCAAGGATCCAGCATTGATCAATAATCGTCAGGCCGGTCGCCGCAATCGCGGCCGGAACAACGGCCGTCAAAACGGGAGCAACCGGGGCGGCGACAACGGAAACCGCATAGACAGTCGCGCTCGGGGTAATGCGCCCCAGCTTCTGGAGAAATACCGGAACATGGCGCGCGATGCCCAATTGGCGGGGGACCGGGTCAGCACCGAATATTATCTGCAATTTGCGGATCACTATTTCCGTGTGATTGCGGACAATCGCGCGCGGCAGGAGGAGCATCAGGCCCGTTTCCGCCGCAATGACGAAGATCTCGACGACGATGGCGATCAGGGCGATCAGCGTTATGACCGCGCCGGTTCCGGCGAAGGCCCGGGTGAACCGGTGCGCGTTCCCAACCATGTGGTGGCCGATGCCATCGGCGACCGCGACGACCGCGACGAGATGCCGAATCAGTCCGCCAAGGAAGACTCCGATGGTGAGGATGGCGGCAATGCGCGCCGCGGAAATCGTGGTCGCAAGCCGCGTCAGCCGCGTGCCCGGGTGGAAGTTCCCGGCAACGACGAGGAGGCCGGTGTGGATCTGGCCGCATTGCCGCCTTCGATCAGCCGTGCCGACAATAACAGCGACGATGGCGAGGCTCCCGCCGCTCCGCGCCGCCGGGGCCGCCCGCGTCGCGTGCCTGCCGAGGCCGCCGAGTAACCGTTCATCTCACGATCATCTCGCTTCGGCGATGAACAAGGCGACGCAGTGATGCGTCGCCTTTTTTCTGTGCATTGAAATGCCGAAGATGAAGGCAGGAAGAGGAGTATGCCGATGGCCGCTTGTTCGAGAATCGCCGGAGCGTTTGCGATAGCCCTGCTGGCTGGGGCCGCACCGCTCTCCGCCCAGAACAATGTCGACCCGTCGGGCAAGAGCGCGCAGGGCGATGTGTCCGTGACCATCTATAACAACAATCTGGCGCTGGTGCAGGATGTTCGCCAGCTCGACATTCCGCGCGGCATGAGCCGGATCGAATTTCCCGATGTGTCGGCACAGATCAGGCCCGAGACGCTGTCCTTTGCGGCGGCCGGTGCATCCATCATCGAGCAGAATTTCGATTATGATCTGCTGTCGCCCGACAAGCTGATGGAAAAGGCCGTGGGGCAGGTGGTGACGATTGTGCGGACCAACCCGGCCACGGGGGCCGAGACGCGAGAGCAGGCCAAGGTGCTGGCGGTAAATGGCGGCGTGGTGCTTCAGATCGGGAGCCGCATCGAGGTGTTGCGCGACGACGGCCTCCCTGTGCGCGTCATCTTCGACAAGGTTCCGCCCAATCTGCGTGCCCGGCCGACATTGTCGGTTCGGGTCGACAGCGACAGGGCAGGGACCAGGCCCGCGTCGATTCGCTATCTGACGCCGGGGCTGGGGTGGAGTGCGGACTATGTCGCGCTATTCGATTCGAAGGCGGGCAAGATCGATGTCCAAGGTTGGGTGACGCTGACCAACAACAGCGGCACTACTTACAGCAACGCGAATACCCTGCTGGTGGCGGGCGGCGTCAACCAGAGCGGCCGGGGCGGCTATACGCGATATGCGCCGCCACCGCCTCCGGGCGGCATGATCAAGGCTGGAACGGAAACGGCGGACCGCGAACGGCTCGGCGATTTCTATCTCTATCCTATCGCCGGACGCACGACGATCGCCAGCAACCAGACCAAACAGGTGAGCTTCCTCGATGTGCAGAATGTTTCCGCGCAGGCGACATGGGAATATGTGAACGACTGGCTCTCGGGAAGCGCCGAGCCGCAAAGCGCGAACAGCGTGGTCAAGTTCTCGACCTCGAAATCAGGTGGGCTGGGCGATGCGCTGCCGGCCGGAACCGTGCGCTTCTACATGAAGGATGCCTCCGGCGCGGCGCAGTTCATCGGCGAGAACACTATTGGCCATACACCGATGGGAAGTGAACTGGCGCTGGCGACCGGACAGGCGTTCGACGTCAAGGTCAGGAGCACGGTGGAAACGCGGCAGAAGCTTTCCGACCGCAAATGGCGCACGACGATGCGCTATGAAGTCACCAACGCCAAGCCCGAAGCAATCACGGTCGACGTGGTACAGCGTGGGCTCAACTGGTTCTGGGAGGATACCCGTATCGTCGCCGAATCGATGAATAGCCAGCGCCGCAGCGCCGATTCGACGGTCTGGTCGGTGCCTGTGCCCGCGAATGGCAGCACGACCGTGACCGCCACCTTCGAAACGCGCTACTGAGCCGTCGGGCGATGCGCGCGGCAAGCGCCCTTCTTCTCCTGCTTGTACCGTCACCCGTGCTGGCGGAAACCGTTGTTCTGTCAGAAGCGCCGGTCTCTACCTCCGTCACGGTCTATCGCGACGGCGACCGGGAAAGGGGTGCATTCGACCTGCGCTGGCTTCAGGGCTATGCTTTGATATCGGAGAAGCGCCGGATCCTGCTGCCCGCCGGGCCGTCCACGGTGCGGTTCGAGGGTGTGGCCGACGGCATGATCGCGGTGAGCGCAGTCGTTTCCGGGCTGCCGGGCGGGGTGGACGAGAAAAATCGCGATGCGCGGCTGCTCTCGCCGGCATCACTTCTCGATGGCACGCTGGGCAATCGCCTCCATGTCCGCCGCACCAATCCTGGGACCGGCAAGGTGACGGAGAGCGATGCCATCGTCCGCTCCGGCCCGCAAAATGCGGTGGTACTCGAAACGGCGGAGGGGATAGAGGCGCTGCGCTGTTCCGGCCTGCCGGAGACGCTTGTCTATGGTTCCGTGCCCGAAGGCCTGTCGGCCAAGCCGACCTTCTCGGTTCACACCGACAGTCCGCGCGCCACCGAGGCCGAGGTGACGCTCACCTATCTGGCCACAGGCTTCGACTGGGGGGCGAACTATGTCGCGACGGTGGCGGAGGATGGAAAGACGCTGGATCTCTTCGCCTGGCTCACTGTCGCAAACGGCAATGGTGCGACCTACGAGGGGACGGAATTGCTCGCCATTGCCGGCCGGCCAAACAGGACGAGCGATTTTCTGGAATTGGCAGGGCACTTTGAGTCGCCCGTGCTGAACCTCCAGTGCTGGCCGATGGATAGCACGAGTACGCGTCCTGGCTGGGGAGAACCGCCGCCTGCGCCGCCGCCAGCTCCGATCATGCTGGAAATGGCCGCGCCAATGGCCGCGCGGGCGGCCGACGCTGGCAATATCATCGTGACCGCGCAAAAAGTCATGGCGCAGCAGGAGGATCTTGGCGACCTCAAGCTCTATCGCGTGCCGATACCCGTCGATGTGGTGCCGAACGGACAGAAGCAGGTTGCCTTGCTCGATCGCAAGTCGGTGCCGTTCAGGCACATCTATACTGCATCGGTTGCGCCCTGGAGCGATGAGAGCGAGGGTGCCTTTGACATCGTTCTACGCGCGAAGAACGAAAAGGGCGAAGGGTTGGGCGTGCCATTGCCCGCTGGCGGAATCGTTACAATGCAACGCGAGCATGGCGAGGAAATGCTGCTCGCCGACGGCGACATGGCAGACAAGGGGGTGGGCGAAAAGGTCGAGATCGGGGCCGGGACCAGCGACCAGCTCCGCTATTCCCTGAAAACGCTGTCCACCGGCAAGGATGGGCGCAATGTTCGTATCATCCTCACCAACGCGCTCGATTTTGACGCGCCGGTCGAGGTGCGCCTGCCCCGATTCGGCAATTTCAGGCTCCGGACATCGCAAAAGGTGGCGACGCAGGGCAATGAAAGCGTCATTTCCCTCACCGTTCCAGCGAATGGCGAGCGGCGAATCGACCTCGATTACACAGAGCGCTGACGGTCAGGCAGGGGGCAGGGGTCTTGGCCGGTGATTCTCGTCGATCGCAACGAAGGTGAAGAGGCCGCTCGTCACCAGAACGTCGAAGCTGCCGTTATCGCGCGTGGCGACAACATCGAGCCGGATCGCGAGCGACGTGCGCCCACGCCTCTCTATTTTGCCGTAAACGGAAACCACGTCGTTGAGCAGGATCGGCGCGATGAATTCCATCGCGTCGATTGCAACGGTTGCGACCGCGCCCTGCGCCTCGCGCCAGGCCATGATGCCACCGGCCGTATCCATCTGGCTCAGCACCCATCCGCCGAAGATATGGCCGTTGGCGTTAATGTCGCCAGCGCGCGGCATCGTGCGCAGTACGGGTTCACCCCTCGTCGTCATAACCTGCTTCTTTCTTCAGAAAATCCTCGATCTGCTCGTCATGCCCGGTTCCGCTCGACAGGAAGGCGAGGCTCATCAACCCGGTGCCGAGCATGAAGGAGCACCAAATCCCCAGACTGGTCGCTATGATCATGTGCAGCGGCAATGGCGTGCCCTGCCAGAAGAGATAGCCGAGGACCGCCAAGACGCAGACAAGACCCCAGAACGCCATCCATTTCATCAGCCGCCGGAAGCGGCCCCAGGCCGCATGCGCTATCGCTGGGTCATCGAGGGCGGTCTTGTGAGACATGTCTTCCCTTTGGCGCAGGAAAGTGGGATCATCAAGTATCGGCGGAGACCGATGGCGCAACAGGAGGGACGATATGACGATAGCGGCGATCTTGCAGGGCAAAGGCCATGAGGTGATTCAACTGGCGCCGGACGTGACGTTGCAGGAGGCGGCACGGCTGCTGGTCGAGCGCCGTATCGGTTGTGCGCCGGTGGTCGACGGGGGTGAGGTCGTAGGCATATTGTCAGAGCGCGATGTCGTACGCGCGGTCAGCGGAGGCGACCCTGCGGCCCTGTCGCGATCCGTGAAGAGCGCGATGACCAGCCCGGCCGTAACGATAACCTCCGACCTCGCCGTGATTACCGCGCTTTCACTGATGACCAAGCGGCGTATCCGCCATCTTCCTGTTATCGATGACGGCAGGATCACGGGCTTCGTCTCGATCGGCGATCTTGTGAAGCATCGCATCGACAGAATCGAGGCCGAGGCCTCGGCCATGCGCGATTATATTCAGAACGCCTGAAGGAGCTCACGCGCCGGGGCGTTTGTCGCGGCGAAGGAAAAGGGCGATCAGATCGTCGATCGCGGGGCGAGCGAAGACCAGCAGCAAAAGTGCAAAGGACGCCGTCCCGGTCGCCGCGAGGATTGCGAGCCGCAACGGTTCCCACGTCTCCGGCGCCAGCAGCCGGTCGCACAGCAGCACCGCCAGCGCCATCGCCGCCGCGCAGCCTACGCCGGGAGTGACCGCCTGAACAATATCTGCGGCGCGCAGGCCCAGCGGCCTTCCTGCGATGCGAATCGTCGCCAGGGTAAAGAGGGGGTAGGTGGCAAGCCATGCCCATGCGAGGCCTATGCCACCAAACCGGATGCCGATGATGAAGGCCAGCGGCATCATCACAGCGCCGACGCCAGAGATCAGCGTATTGAGGCCGGGGCGACCGAGAGCGTTGCATACCGGCGGAAACATGACTTGCACCGTCATGAAGGGCATGGCGAGCGCGAGCAGGACGACGAACGGGGCCATGTCCCGCCATTTTGAACCGAGCAATGTCACGACGAGCGGCTCCGCGCTCGCTGCCATGCCGAAGTAAAGCGGGCACGCCACCAGCATGATCAGACGCAGCGCACGACAGAAGGACCAACGGATCGCAGAAAGATCGGACTGCATCCGCGCGTAGGCCGGAAAGGCCACATCGTTCAGCGGCGGTATGAACTTGCTGACGACGATCTGCGTCAGGAACAGAGCCTCGGCATAAAGGCCAAGCTCATGCGGTTGCAGGACACGGCCGCCGATAACGATGTCGGCCTGGGTCTGCACCAGCCACAGTAACTGGCTGCCCAGCAATGATGCGCCGAACAGGATCATCCCGCCCGAGCCACGAAAGTCGAAACTGGGCCTGGGCAGAAAGCCGGTGGCGATGATATAGCCAATGCCACGCACCCAGAAGAGAGCGATCGGCGCCCAGACCAGCGTCCAGACGCCCCATCCGGACATCGCGCCGGCGAGCGCCACGCCTGCGCCGGCGATGGCCGCGATCAGGTTGACGATGGCCGGGCGCCGAAAGTCCAGCCTGCGGCCCATCAGCACCTCGGGAATCGAAATGAAAGGGGTGGCGAGATAGATGAGTGCCTGCACGCGCAACATATCGGCCACAAGCGGCTGCGCATAATAGTCCGCCGCCA
>JBFXHW010000071.1:0-10441 GCA_050176605.1 Sphingobium sp.
TTTTATCCCTGATAATGCGCGGGCCGTTCCCTATATTGCAGGAAATTTTCCCTGTTATTTTACTGCGAGGATTTTACGTCATATAATTGATTTTATTATGCTATTTTAGGTTTTTGATCCGAAACGAACCAAAATTTTTCGATTTTCCCAGTATTTTCCCTGTTTAACAGGGAAAATCGCACCGCATATTGACGAAAATCCCGCACCATGGCACCGAGGCGCGCTCGTCGCTTCATGGCGATATGCGGGTGTAGCTCAATGGCAGAGCAGAAGCTTCCCAAGCTTACGACGAGGGTTCGATTCCCTTCACCCGCTCCAGTTTCCTGAAACGTGCGAGGCCTCAGCGCGCGCAAAAAAAGTCGCATCGGGCGGCGTTCCCGGCGACGAAACCGTCACCCTTCGCCAGCCCTTCGACCTCAATCCTCAGGCGCGATGGTCGCGCGCAGGCCTTCAAGTCCCGCGTTGATCGCGACCTGGCACGACAGGCGGCTCAGATCGGTCTTGTGGTCGGAACTGTCCAGCAGGTCCTCTTCATCCTCGCTGCGCGGCGGCAGCTTGTCGGCGAAATCCGCATCGATATAGACATGGCACGTCGCGCAAGAACAGCAACCGCCACACAGCGCCAGCAGCTCGTCGAATCCGTTGTCACGGATCACTTCCATGAGGCTCAGCCCCTCATCTGCCTCGACCTGCGTTTCCTCGCCTGACCGGTTCACAACCTTGATGCTGACCATCGATGCAATACTCTCCAAATTCCAGCTGCCCTGCCGATTGCCCTGACTATGGCGGCTTTGCAAGGGATTTTGCTCTGGCGGACGCCGGATCGACAGGATAACAGCGGTTTCATGGTCCACGCTGCCGATACACTCAACACCAGTATAGACGCGCTCTGCGCGATCGATCCGCGTCTTGGGGAGCCAGTGGCGCGGTTGGGCTATCCGGCGCCTCGTGTCCGCACGCGCGGATATGAAACGCTGTTGCGTACGATCGTGGGACAACAGGTAAGCGTAGCCGCCGCAGCATCGGTGTGGGCGAAGCTGGAAGGGCTGTTGGGCCCCGGCTGCCCACCCGAAGCGCTGCTCGCCCGCGATTTCGACGAACTGCGCGGCTGCGGTCTCTCGCGCCAGAAGCAAGGCTATGCGCGCAGCCTCGCGGAACTGGTGGTGAGCGGCGCCCTCGATCTTCATGCGCTGCCCGATGAGGACGAGGAAGCGATCGCCCGGCTGGTGCAGGTAAAGGGGATCGGCCGCTGGTCGGCGGAAATCTATCTGCTCTTCGCGGAGGGCCGACCCGATATCTGGCCGGCCGGAGACCTCGCCGTGCAGATTGCCGTCGGTCAGTTGATGGGACTTGCCGAGCGCCCGGATGAAAAGGCGACTCGCGCCCTGGCCGAAAGCTGGCGCCCGCACCGCAGCGCCGCCGCCCTGCTCGCATGGCATCATTATAACGGCGCCACTCTCTGACAGATGATGCTCGGCGCGCATCAGCTATCGTGCCGCCGGGGCGGAAAGACGCTTTTCGAGGATATCTCCTTCACGCTCGATAGCGGCCAGAGCCTGCTGCTTTCGGGTCCCAACGGGATCGGCAAATCGAGCCTGCTGCGCCTGCTCGCCCGCCTTCTTCCGCCGGCGTCGGGCAAGGTAGCATGCGTAGAGCGTGTTGCGCTGGCGGATGAGCATTCAGCGCTCGATACCGGCAAGCCCCTGCGTGAAGCACTTGGCTTCTGGGCGGACATGGATGGCGCGAGCCCCTCGGCGCTCGATTGCGCGATGGCGCATTATGGACTGGAACCGCTTGCCGATGTCCCGGTGCGGATGCTCTCGACCGGCCAGCGCAAGCGCGCAACACTCGCCCGCGTGATGGCAGGCAGCGCGCCGGTCTGGCTGCTCGACGAACCGGGTAACGGCCTCGACGGGGCTGCCCTGTCGGCGCTCGGGGCCGCGATGGAGGCGCATCTTTCCGCCGGTGGCGTGATCGTCGCGGCTTCGCATTTCGACCTCCCGCACGGCCTCTCATCCGTGATCGACCTGTCGGAAGCGGCTGCATGACCGGCTGGTTCCTGACTGTACTGCGGCGCGACCTCGCTCTTGCCTGGAAGGGCGGAGGAGCATGGCTACCCGTCATCTTCCTGATGCTGGTCGCCAGCCTGTTTCCCTTCGCCATCGGTCCGGATGCGCGACTGCTGGCGGCGACGGGCGGCGGCACGCTGTGGATCGCCGCCCTGCTTGCGGCGCTGCTCCCTGTCGAGCGCCTGATCTCGCCGGATGTTGAGGCCGGCTTCTTCGACCAGTTGCTGCTGCGCGGCATTTCCGATGAAATGATCGCGCTGGTACGGATGCTGTCGCACTGGCTGTCGTTCGGGCCGCCGCTGATGATCGCGGTGCTACCCGCCTCTGCATTGCTCAACCTCGATACGGCCCTCATTCTGCGCCTCGAAGCCGGCCTGGCGATCGGAACTCCGGCACTAGCAGCCCTCGGCGTGCTGGTGGCGGCGCTCACTGCCGGTCTGCGCGGCGCCGGAGCGCTCGCCGGGCTACTCGCGCTGCCGCTTGCCGTGCCATTGCTGATTTTCGGGGCGGGTTCGCTTCAGCCAGGCAGCGGGGCAGCCCTCAAGTTTCTTGGCGCGATTTCGCTGCTGCTCGTCGCGCTGACGCCGGTCGCGGCGGGGGCAGCGATGCGGGCGGCTCGGGAATGAGGGGTCCGCGCGGTTATGGCACAGGAGCCTTTACGTCGCCCCCGCCCGGTAGCCTCGTCAGCCTGGACGCCTGACTCTCAATCCCGCGACCAGCGCGCCCATATCGCGGTCGGTAGCTGCAGCCCCCTCGCCTCCTCGCGCACCGCCAGTTCGCCGGCCTCTACCGTGCCGGGCATATCCTCGAATATCTGCTTCACCAGCTCACCGATCGCCAGCGCCGACATTCGCACCGCATAAACGGTGAGGAACAGAAACCTGCTGTCTGCATCGAGCAACCTGCGGCAATCGGCGACGATACCCGGCAGATGCTCCTCCAGCCGCCAGACTTCCCCGTCCGGCCCGCGCCCATATTTGGGCGGATCGAGCAATATGCCGTCATAGCGGCGGCCGCGCCGCACCTCGCGGCTCACGAATTTCGCGGCGTCGTCGACGATCCAGCGCACCGGTTTGTCCGCAAAGCCCGATAGCGCGGCATTGTCCCGCGCCGCCGCCACCGATTTCTTCGAGGCATCAACATGGACCATCTGCGCGCCTCGCGCCGCCAGCGCCAGCGTGCCGACCCCAGTGTAACCGAAAAGATTCATTGCCGATGGCGCTTCGAGCCCGTCAAGCCGGTCCCGCATCCAGTCCCACACCGGCGCCATGTCGGGAAAGAAAGCAAGGTGGCGAAAGGGCGTGCAACTTGCGTTGAACCGCACGTCGTCCCAAGCCAGCTCCCAGCTTTTTGGCAGGTCGGGATTGTTGAGATACCAGCGCCCGCCGCCCTCCTCGTCCGATCCGGGCACGAATTCTCCATCTGCCGCCCAATCAGATGACGCCGGCGCCCACATTGCCTGCGGCTCCGGCCGGATGAAACGATAACAGCCATACCGTTCCAGCTTGCGCCCGTTGCCACTGTCTACCAGACCATAATCGGCCCAGGGCTCGCCGGTCAGCGTGAGAAGCTTCACCGCCGCCTCAGGCCCGCGGCGTCGCCCGTTCGGCGATGTAGGCCGTCACATCGGCAAAGGTCGCAGGCAGCCGTTCATAGGCTTCCTCGCGATCGAACAGCGTGCCGACACGCAGGGGCATGGATGGACGCACGCCGGTCGCGCGCTCCACGGCGTCGCGGAACTTGGCAGCATGGGCCGTTGCAAGCGTCACCACGGGCACGTCCTGCGCCAACCCTTCCGCCGCAAGCGCCGCCGCGAGCCCGACCGCGCTGTGCGGGTCGATAACCTGCCCCGCGGCCTCATAGGCCCAGCGCAGCGCGAGGTTCATGCTGTCGGAGTCGACCCTGTGCGAGGCGAAGAGCCCCGCCGCGCCTTGCCTCTGCGCGTTGGTCAGGCGCATTGCCTTCGTCGCCTCAAAACCGCGCATCTGCTCGGCCAGCGCCGTGCCGTCACGACCGCCCGCATCGAAAAGCAGCCGCTCGAAATTGCTGCTGACCTGTATGTCCATGCTCGGCGTCGCGGTCGCCACCACCTCGCCCTGGCTGTAATCGCCTTCGGACAGAGCGCGGTGGAGAATGTCGTTCACATTGGTGGCAACGATCAGGCGGGCAACCGGAAGGCCCATCTTGGCCGCGACATAGCCCGCGAACACGTCACCGAAATTGCCGGTCGGCACAGAGAAGGCGATCTCGCGTTCCGGCGCGCCAAGGCGAACGGCCGAATAGAAATAATAGACGACCTGCGCCATCAGCCGCGCCCAGTTGATGCTGTTGACGGCGGAAAGATTGAAACGGCCCGCAAAATCGGGGTCGTTGAACATCGCCTTCACCAGCGCCTGCGCGTCGTCGAAACTGCCGTCGACCGCGATGTTGTAGACATTTGGTGCTCGAACAGTCGTCATCTGCCGCCGCTGCACGTCGGACACCCGGCCATCGGGGTGCAACATGAAGATATTGATCTTCTCGCGACCCGCGACCGCATCGATCGCGGCGGAACCGGTGTCCCCGGAGGTCGCGCCGACGATGGTGATATGATCGTCGCGGCGCGCCAGGAATTTCTCGAAAAGATGGCCCAGCAGTTGGAGCGCGACGTCCTTGAATGCGAGCGTCGGGCCGTGGAACAGCTCCAGCATCCAGTTTCGATGATCGAGTTGCACCAGCGGCGTCACCGCGCGATGGGCAAAGCGGCCATAGGCGGCCTCGCACAGATCGCGCAGTTCCTCTTCGTCGAGCGATCCCGCAACGAAGGGCGCCATCACCCTGACGGCGGTGTCGACATAGGAGAGCCCTGCGAGATCGCGAATATCGTCGGCGGAAAACTGCGGCCAGCTCTCTGGCAGATAGAGGCCGCCGTCGCTTGCGAGTCCGGCCAGTGTCACCTCTTCAAAGCCGAGAACCGGCGCACCGCCCCTTGTGCTTACATATTTCATGGTGGCAGGCGCGGTAACCTGATGCGCGCCGGAGAGCAAGAGTTTCCGCTCCGTCAGCCCTGCTACGGCCCGCCGGTGCAATCAATAGCTGCAGACCCGAACGCCTTCCCTTCGAGCGGTTGAGTTCCGCCGCAGCGCGGAAGAGAGCGATGAACTAACCCTCGTCTATGTCATCGCAATACCATGTCGGTACTCCGCGCCACTTCCATTTCTCGACGACACCAAGTTCCGCGCGCTTCAAAAGCGCGCGTAGCTAGCCAAGCATGTCTCCACGCCAGTCGCTCAGTTCCCGGATGCGTTCGTCGATCATCTGCGCCGCTGATTGGGATAGCGAAACGGTATCGGCCACCCTAGTCGTTCTTCAGTTCTCGCCGCCGGAGTGCCAGTACATAGATGATGAGCGCGATGGCGGCGAAGCAGAACCATTGCACGGCATAGCTTCGATGGTTGTTGGGAATATCCTCAGTGCGGGGCGGTGCCGACGCTTTCAACCCTTCGACCGGCGGCACCTGCGCGATCAGCATCGGGCGAAGCACCACCTTGGGTCCGGTGAGATGCGCGAGCAGCGAGCGATGATCGGGTTCCTCTGCGATCCAGCCGCTCACATCCCCGCCCTTCCAGTCCGGCTTCAGGTCGGGTCTTCCGCCGATCCCGGTCGCAACGAGCGCGCCCGGCCCTTCCGCGCCGGTCAGGCAATGCGCGATATAGCGGAAACCGGTGCTGCCGTCGGTTGCACGACCGGCCTCCGCTTGCCAGCCGTCGACGGAAAGGCAGTGCAGCGACGACCGCCGGAACATCAGCTCAGGGGGCACCGGCCCCAGTTCCGGATAGCTGACCGCCGGTCTTGCCGGATTGGCGCGGACGAGAGCGATGAAAGCTTCCTTCTGGCCCGCTCGCTGCACCTGCCAGAAACCCAGCCCGACCATCGCGGCGGCGGCAGCAAGGACGAGCAGAGTCGGGACCAGCGGCCAGCGACGCGGCAGCCAGCTCATCTTTCGCCGTCCTCGCCCGTCTGCGGCTTGTCATCGGCGGCCAGCACACCCTCTCGCGCCTTGTTGCGATATTCGAGCGTCAGAAGCATGCCCTTGGCGACGCGCAGCGAACCCACCACAGCCGCGACGGTCAGGACCGGCCAGAGCAGCAGATGCACAATCATCGGCGGATGGACCGAAAATTCGAGCGTCAGCGCAAGCGCGAGCATCAGGCCACCGACGATCATCGTCAGAAAGGCGGCGGGGCCGTCGCCCACATTGAAGCGGCTATAATCGAGGCCGCACATCCGGCACCTGTCCGCAAAACGCACGGGAGACGCGAAAAGGGTCTGTGCACCGCATCTGGGGCACAGACCCTTTGCAGAAGACAGGATGAGCGGCTGCGGCGCGGACGTGCTGTCGCTCATCGTTACAGGGCCGCGTCAGCCGGCGTGAACCGGCGCTCCCCAGCCACCCCAGACGTAGATCGCCGCGAACAGGAACAGCCAGACGACGTCAACGAAGTGCCAGTACCAGGCAGCCGCCTCGAAACCGAAATGCTGGCGCGGCGTGAAATCGCCCTTGATCGCGCGGATCAGGCAGACGATCAGAAAGATCGTCCCGACAAGCACGTGGAAACCGTGGAAGCCTGTCGCCATGTAAAATGCCGATCCATAAGGCGTCGTGCCGAAAGCAAAGGGCGCATGCGCATATTCGTAGGCCTGGATCGACGTGAACAGCATGCCCAGCAGGATAGTGAGGATCAGGCCTTTTTTAAGGCCATCCCGGTCGCCATGGATCAGCGCGTGGTGCGCCCATGTGACGGTGGTGCCGGAGCAGAGCAGGATCAGCGTATTGAGCAGCGGCAGCTCGAAAGCGTTCAAAACCTCGATGCCCTTGGAAGGAAACAGGCCGTCGATCGGCTCCAGCGCCGAAGGGAAGAGCGAAAAGTCGAAGAACGCCCAGAACCAGCCCACGAAGAACATGACCTCCGAGGCAATGAACAGGATCATGCCGTAGCGCAGATGGAGCTGCACCACCGGCGTATGATCGCCCGCATGGGCCTCCTTCACCACGTCGCTCCACCAGAAGAACATAGTGGCAAGGACACCCGCCAGGCCGAGGCCGAACAGACCAGGTCCCGCACTGCCCATTTCCGCCGGATGCATCCAGGAAATGGCTCCCATGGCGAGGCACAGCGCCGAAACCGCTCCGATCAGCGGCCAGATGCTGGGCGGGAGAATATGATAATCGTGGTTCTTGGCGCCTGCCATATTGCTTTCTTCCCTGTTCACCGGTGTGATGACGAATTTTCCTTAGCGCTGCTGTCCGTCCTGCTCAACAGGATTGAACGTATAGCTCAGCGTTATTTCCTGCGTATCCCGGTTGTCCTCGTCCTCGAGTATCTTCGGGTCGACATAATAGATCACGGGCATGCGCACTTCCTGGTGCGGCGCGAGTGTCTGCAGCGTGAAGCAGAAACACTGAATCTTCACGAAATAGGCACCCGCCTGGCTCGGCGTTACGTTGAAGACCGCTGATCCCGTCACAGGTTTGTCGCTCAGATTCTTCGCGAGAAAAATCGCCATCGCGCGCTTGCCGATTTCGACCGTCTGTGTCGACTGCTCCGGACGGAATTCCCAGGGCATGCCGGGCGAGACATTGGTGTCGAAGCGAATCGACATCGTCTTTCCTGCCGCGCGAATGCCGTCCGCATTGGCGGCCCGCTGTGTCGTGCCGTTGAAGCCCGTCACCTGACAGAAGACCCGGTACAGCGGAACGGACGCGAAGCCGAGGGCCAGGCTGCAGCAGGCAACCAGCGCCATGCGCAGCATCGTCTTTCGGTTGCGCTGGGCGAGCAGGGTTGCGGGTCCGGCCATGGCTCAGCCCTTGCCCATCATCTTGACGATCGCGATGGCGAAGATGAGGATCACGAGCGCGCCCAGCACCAATGCCATCACATTTGCCCGGCTGCGCTGACGGGCGCGGATCGCGTCCTGATCGACCGGAGCCGGATCGCCCGCACTCATGCCAGCACCATGCGGTCCACCGCAACGGCGGCGAACAGGATGAAGAGATAGAGGATCGACCAGCGGAACAGGCGCCGCTCCGCCCGCATCTTCGCCGGGTCGGTCTCGATGCTACGGAACACCTGAAAGGCAAGCGCAGCGAATATACCGGTCGCAACAAGGGCGGTCGTGCCATAGATTGGGCCGGTCAGGCGCAGAACGACCGGCGCAAGCGCCGCAACTCCCATGATCGCGGTATAGCCCCAGATCTGGCGGCGCGTCGTCTGCTCACCCGCGACCACCGGCAGCATCGGAATGCCGGCGTTGGCGTAGTCGGGGCGCACATAGAGCGCGAGCGCCCAGAAATGCGGCGGTGTCCAGAAGAAGATAAGGCAGAAAAGCGCGACCGGCAGCGCCGATATGTCGCCGGTCACCGCCGCCCAGCCGATCACCGGCGGAAAGGCTCCCGCCGCTCCGCCGATCACGATGTTCTGCGCCGTACGCGGCTTCAGCCAGATCGTGTAGACGATCACATAGAAGAGAATCGAAACCGCGAGAATAGCCGCTGCGAACCAGTTGAGCGCAATGCCCATCAGCAGCACCGAGAAGAAGGACAGGCCGACGCCAAAATGAAGCGCCGACTGACGGTCCATCCGCCCCGCGGGCAGCGGACGATTCGCGGTGCGCTTCATCAGCCCGTCGCTCTCCGCTTCCACCCACTGGTTGAGCGCGCCGGCGGCGCCCGCACCGATCGCGATGCAGAGGATTGCGGTGAACGCCAGAACCGGATGGATATGGCCAGGCGCCGCCAGCAGGCCGCAAAGGCCGGTAAACACCACCAGCGTCATCACGCGCGGTTTGGTAAGCGCGACGAAATCCCGCCAGTCGGCGAGCATGACGGTCTGGTTCAGTGTTGCGGTCGTCATCTTCGATCCAGTCCTCCAGCGGCGGAGGAAAAACAAGCCCGGGGGTGGTTCCCCCACCCCCGGATCACTCGGTTCAACTATACATCAATGGTGCGCGGTCTCTTCGATGACCGGCAGTGTCTCGAACTGGTGGTAGGGCGGCGGGCTCGAGAGCGTCCACTCGAGAGTAGTGGCGCCTTCTCCCCACGGATTGCCCACGGCCTTCTTGCCCGCCGCAAACGACCAGGCAATGTTCACGAACCAGATGATCATGCTGCCGGCCATGATCTCATAACCATGGGTCGCGATGCCGTTCCAGTAGGCGAATGCTTCCGGATAGTCGGGATAGCGGCGCGGCATGCCGGAAAGGCCGACAAAGTGCATCGGGAAGAACAGTACGTTCACGCCGATGAAGAAGATCCAGAAATGAAGCTGGCCCAGCAACTCATTGTACATCTTGCCGGTCATTTTCGGGAACCAGTAGTAGAAACCGGCAAACAGGGCGAACACCGCACCCAGCGAGAGCACATAGTGGAAGTGCGCAACGACATAATAGGTGTCGTGAAGCACATCGTCGATACCGCCATTGGCGAGTACGACGCCGGTGACGCCTCCAACGGTGAACATGAAGATGAAACCCAGCGCCCACAGCATCGGCGTCTTGAAGCTCAGCGATCCGCCCCACATGGTCGCAATCCACGAGAAGATCTTGATGCCGGTTGGCACCGCGATCACCATGGTCGCGGCCGTGAAATAGAGCTTGACGTTCACCGACATGCCGGTCGTGAACATGTGGTGCGCCCACACGACGAAACCGACAACGCCGATGGCGACCATCGCATAGGCCATGCCGAGATAGCCGAACACCGGCTTGCGGCTGAAGGTCGAGACGATCTGGCTGACGATACCGAAGCCCGGCAGGATCATGATGTAGACTTCGGGGTGGCCGAAGAACCAGAAGAGATGCTGGTAGAGTTCCGGATCACCGCCGCGCAGGCCGTCATAGAAGACGGTGCCGAAGTTGCGATCCGTCAGCAGCATCGTGATCGCGGCGGCAAGCACGGGCAGCGCGAGCAGCAGCAGGAACGCGGTCACCAGCACCGACCAGACGAACAGCGGCATCTTGTGCAGGGTCATGCCCGGCGCCCGCATGTTGAAGATGGTGGTAATGAAGTTGATCGCACCGAGGATCGAACTGGCGCCTGCAATGTGCAGCGACAGGATCGCCATATCGACCGCCGGTCCGGGTGAACCGCTGGTCGAAAGCGGCGCATAGACCGTCCAGCCGGTTCCAGCGCCGTTACCGAGGCCACCTGGCACGAAAGTCGAGCCGAGGAGCAGCAGGAACGCGGGAATAAGCAGCCAGAAGCTGATATTGTTCATGCGCGGAAAGGCCATGTCCGGCGCGCCGATCATGATCGGCACGAACCAGTTTCCGAAACCGCCGATGATCGCGGGCATCACCATGAAGAACACCATGATGAGGCCGTGCGCGGTGAT
>JBFXHW010000072.1:0-10327 GCA_050176605.1 Sphingobium sp.
AGATTTCAGAGCAGACATCGCGCAAACGGATGGCCGATGAAGGTGTCGATTTCACTTGCACCAATACGCTGATTTCCGAGTGGACGCAGGACTGGTCGACGCCGGAAGGACAGCAGTTGATCCAGCTCATGTTCATGGAGATACTGCCGCCGATCACGCCGATGATGGAACCGGCGTAATGGGCTTTGCGCGGGCACGCAGCCCGTTCCGGTGGAGAGGATGATGAGGGCATGAATCTGAGGCGGCTTGTCCGAGCGGCGCGCGGGAGCAAGGCGGGGCATGGCGACGCGTTCAGCGCGCTCCGCCTCACGCCCGATCTGTTCGGCGCGGAAGGCAGCCCATGGTTCAACATCGACCATTTCCATATGGCCGGGCCGACATTCCCGCCGCATCCCCATGCCGGCTTCTCCGCTGTCACTTATGTTCTGCCGCGCTCGGCAAACGGGATGCGCAATCGGGACAGCCGGGGCGACCGAAGCCTGATCCCGCCGGGGGGTATCCACTGGACCGCTGCGGGCAGCGGCATCGTGCACGAGGAAATTCCGGACAGTCCGGGCCAATTGTGCGAGGGCTTTCAGATCTTCGTCCGGCAGCCGCCCGATCAGGAACGTTCGCCACCGGTTATCGCGCATGCCGATCCGGCTGAGATACCCGATATCGTGCTGCCCGGCGGTGCGAAGGCGCGCCTGCTGGCGGGTTCATGGAACGGCACGGACGCGCCAGTAGCGCCGCCTTCTCCGCTGGTCATGATGGATGTCGAGCTGGGGCAGGGGAGTATGCTCGAATGGCAGGGACCGACCGGCTGGACGCTTGGCGTCTATCTCTATGATGGCGCCGTGGCGGTGGAAGGCGTGGACCGCACCCTCAATGCGCCGCTCCTGCTTGCGTGGGAGAGAGGCGAGGGTTTGGTCGTCATCCGGCCGGTGGAGCAGCCTTGCCGATTGTTGCTCATGGCCGGCGAACCGGTCGATGCGCCCGCCTACAGCAACGGGCCGTTCCTGCTGTCGTCGCCAGAGGCCATGCATGATGCCGTTGCGCGGTATCAGCGCGGAGCCATGGGCATGCTGCCGCCCGAGTGGTGAACCCTCCTCAGGTCAGGGTAATGGCGATGACCCTGCTCTCGTCGATCTCGCCCGCGATCGCCACCGGATCGCCGCCACCCGCCGCCACTGCATAACCTTCGCTGCCGCTCTCGATCCCCTCGAAGCGGAAATCGCCAAAGGCATCGGTGCGGGTCGACACGATCCGCTCGCCGCTCCGTAATAGCATCACTTCCACGTCCGGCGCGTTCTCGCTGCCCGTTGTTACATTGCCGCCGATGAAGGCGCTGAGCACCGGTTCGAGATTGCGATAATAGATGCGCGGCCGGGTACCGAGTTCCGGTTCCAGCACCTGCAGCTTCTCCTCGCGCGCCATGGCATCCATGGCGTCGTCGGTGATCTTCAGCGCGCGGATCGCCCGGGTCGGGCAGACATGAGCCGCGCGCGGTTCGCTCCAGCCCTGGTCGATCAGGTGAGCGTCGAAGATCCAGTTCTGTGGCAGTTGTTCAGCCTCGTTCCACTTGATCGCGCCATAGGGGCAGGCGTCGACCAGATCGCGGCGCCCTCTCGCTTTGTCGGGGTCGATGATGACGATGCCGTCTTCGCGCTTGGTCACCGCGCCGCCGCCCGCCTCGACGCAGGGAGCACGATCGCAATGATTGCACATGCGCGGCACATAGTGAACGTCCACCATAGCGCCTTGACCACGAACATGACGCGTTATGTCCAGCGTGCGCACGTCCGGAGCCCCGGGGCCGGAATAGCCGGGGAAGCTGTTGTCCGCATATTCGTCCTGCGTGGCGACGGCGCAGTTATTGCAGTTCGTGCACGCGGCTACGTCGATCACCAGATTCCATTTTTTCATCCGTTTTCCCCCAGCGGGCGGTCCATTTCTCGGCCTGCACCAGGCAACTGTTGGGCGCGATGGCGCTGGTGCCCTTCGCCTGCGTGCGCGATGGCGTCAGCAGGTTCATGCAGCCGCCGCGATCGACGATGTTGCCGTCGGCATCCTCGATAAAATCGAATTCGGCGCAGGATTCGAATGTCTTCAGCGATCCGCGCGCGACGAGCGGCGAGACGTCTGCCGCGCAGATCACGGCGGCGCGCTCATTGTACAGCTTGATCAGATCGCCGCGCGCGATGCCGCGCTCTGCCGCGTCCTCGCTGTTCATGCGCACGACCCAGTAATCATAGCCGTCGATGTGCATGCGATGATCCGGAATCGCATTGATCGGGCCGCCCTTGCCATCAGCCTGCGTATGGAAGCTGTAGCGCGGATGGGCGGAGACGAGCTGAAGTGGATAGCTCTGCGCAAACTCGCCGCTGTGACGGCCTTCCCACGCCGGGACATAGCGGTTGAGGACGGGGCGCTCGGGGTTATCCGGGTCACCGCGCTTCAATGAGCTGGGGAGGAATTCGATCTTGCCGGTCTGTGTCTGCAGCCCTTCGAGAAAGCCTGTCTTGTAGTCAGACGGCAGTGGATGCGGTTCGGGTACATCCTTCTTTCGCCCCTCGTAGAACCAGCGCATGTCCACGGGGTCGCGGGTCTCGGGCGATTGCGGGGGAAGAACGACATAGCCCTTCTTCAGGAATTCAGACCAGCTGATGTAATTGGGCAGGTCGGAAGACTCGAACACGCGCTTGCACCAGTCGAGTTCATCGCACCCTTCGGTGAACATCGCGCCGAAGCCCAGCCGCGTCAGGATATCCGCGAAGATGCGATAGTCGGATTTGGATTCGCCCAGCGGCTCGATGCACTTGTGTTGCATCACCACCATGCGGTGGTTGATCTGGTTCTGGATATGGTGGGCAAAGCCCGCGCAGCCGCAGGCCTCGCTGATGTCATATCGTTCGACGACCGAACAGGCGGGCAGGATGATGTCGGCAAACTGCGTCTCGCCCTCCTGCCAGATGGCCTGACTGACGACCAGATCGACCGACGGATCGCGATACATCTTGATAAGGCGCGAGCTGTCCATTGTCGTCCCGAAGGAAGAAGCGCCATATTGATAGATCATGTGCGGCCGCGACTGGCCGGGCGCGGGATAGTGATAGGGCATGAACTGCTGCTCAATCGAGGATCCATCCCACAGATATCCGCTCGCCTTGCCCTCGGTCACTGCTTCCGAGGTTCGCTCGCGCGGGATACGCTGGCTCGCCGAGTTCATCGTCACGACATGCGGCATGCGGACATAATTATTAATGAAGCCCGCATTCTTGGTCATGTCGCCCGAAATGCCGCCCTCCGCATAACCGGGGAAATAGGGCAGCAGGTCGACCGGAACGCCACATTGCAGGTTGCCGAAATTGACACCGGGCCGGCCCCACCCCTGCATCGCCATCAGCAGGATCATGTTGCGCGCCCATTGCTGGCCGGTCGCCGCGCGACACGCGCCGCCGAACCCGGTGCCAAGCCCCCCGGCCGAAAGATAGGTTTTTTTCGATCCCCACAGGCGCGCGAGCGAAACCACGTCCTTCGCCGCGATACCGGTTTCGGCCTCCTGCCATTCCGGCGTCTTGGGTGTGCCGTCTTCCTCGCCCAATATATAGGCTTTCCATTCGTCAAAGCCGGTCGTGCATCGTTCGACGAAATCCCGGTCGTAAAGGCCCTCGTTTATCCAGACATGCATGATCGCGTGGGCGAGCGCGGAATCGGTGGTCGGCCGCACGGGAAGCCACTTGCCGCCCAGCATCTGCGCAGTGCTGTTGTAGTGCGGGTCGATATGAACGAACTGGATGCCCAGTTCCTTCGCCCACATGCGACGCTGCGATCCTTCGCCGCCGGCATAGAGCCCCGAGGTCGCCTCCGGGTCGCTCGACCAGAAAACGATCAGCTCGCACTCCTTCATGCAGTCTTCCATCGTGCCGTAGGAGCCGGGCAGCCCGAGGCGCAACGAATTGCCGAAATGGTGCATCGCGCCCCAGTACCAGCCTTCCCAGCTTATCGGGGAGAATTGCTGCATCGGCGCGCCGAGGATGTTGCTGAAGCGCATGAGGGCAGACAGCCAGTAACCGATATTGCCCATCTGGTGATGCGCGCCATGCAACACCGCGATGGAACCGGGGCCATAGGTCTGCTTCTGTCGCGTTACCTCGCCAGCGACGATATCGAGCGCCTCGTCCCAGCTTATCCGTTCATAGCCCGACTTGCCGCGGTTCTGCGGGTTGCGCTCGCCGCCGGGATCGAAGTCTACCCGCTTCATCGGATAGAGCAGCCGGCGGTCGGAATAGACCAGCGATTTGGTCGCAAGTGCATGCACGTTCACGGTCGACTGCCGATAGGGCGTGAATGTCTTGCCGCGTGCTTCGACCGACCAGCTTTCCGCGTCGTCGTCATCAAGGTCGATCGGGCCGGTGCGCACGATGCGTCCATCCCTGACATAAACGAACAGCGGTCCGCCGTTGGTATTGGTGGTGAAGCGGTGCGTCCCATCCGGCATCCTGGTGCCCTGCTTCCACATGCCGCTCTGCATTGTGTTGACGAGGCCGGAAAACCAGACGGCAATCCTGTCGTCGCCATTCATCTCAACGAGGTAATTCTTGATGAAATGGATGATATCGCTTCGTTCGGCGTCGGGTTTCAGGAAACGCAGCGCCACGCCGGGATCGTGAAAGGCGATATCGACATCGGGTTCGGGGTGAAGGCCGGCCGCCGTGGAGATCGTGCCGTCGCGGAAAATATAATGGCGGGCGACGCTGTTGTCCTTGAGGCGCACCTGGACGATGCCGTTGCCACTTTTGAGATGTCTCGCAAATGCGGGGTTCATGCGGCGGGCCACGCCCATGATTCGCGGCAATGCCGCCAGAATCAGCTTGAGCTTGGCCTTGCGCATGGATCCATCCTCTCCTCTGGACGGGGGAGAGGATGGAAAAGTGTATCCATTTTGTCAAGCGATGTGATTGGGGCCGAGCCCTTCGCGTTCTGATCCTACACGGCGTTCATGGTCAGCAGGTCATAGGTCGCTACCACCTCGTCCGCATCGTCGGTCACCGTGACTGACCATCTGACCTCGCCATATTCACCTGGCTTGCGCAGGGCCTTGGATTTTACGGTCAGCGCAACCTTGATCGCCGTCTCCGGCGGTACGGGTTTCAGGAAGCGGAGATTCTCGAGGCCGTAATTGGCCAGCACCGGGCCCGGTGCGGGATCGACGAACAGGCCTGCCGCGAAGGACAGGATCAGATAGCCATGGGCGACGCGTCCGGGGAAGAACGGGTTTGCCGCCGCCGCTTCCTCGTCCATATGGGCATAGAAGGTGTCGCCGGTGAAATGGGCGAAATGCTCGATGTCCTCCAGCGTGATCGTGCGCGCGGCCGTGTTCAGCGTATATCCGATATCGAGTTCGCCATAGGTCATGCGAAAGGGATGCACATCGCCGGTCGGCTGCGGCGCGCCGGGGAGCCATTTGCCCGCGATGGCGGACAGCGTGCGGGGCGATCCCTGCAGCGCGCTCCTTTGCATGTAATGCTTGACGCCGCGCACGCCGCCCATTTCCTCGCCACCGCCGGCGCGTCCGGGGCCGCCGTGGATCAGCATCGGCAGCGGCGATCCATGGCCGGTCGATTCCCGCGCGCAGTCGCGGTCGATCAGGACGATGCGGCCGTGAAAGGCGGCAGCCCCCATGATAAACTCGCGAGCAATGGCGGTATCGTAGGTGAAGACGGACAGCGCGAGCGAGCCCTTGCCGCGATTGGCGAGCGCAACCGCGTCGGCGACATCCTTGTAAGGCATCAGCGTCGAGACCGGACCGAAGGCCTCGACATCGTGGATGAGCTTTGCCGACCAGGGGTCGTCCTTGCGGAACAGCAACGGCGACATGAATGCGCCCTTGTCGGCTTCTATGCCGGTCGTCTCGACCGTATCGATGTCGCCGAATACGAGGCTCGCCTCGCTTGCGATCTGGCGCGCCTTGTCGCGAACATCATGAAGCTGGCGCATGGAGGCGAGCGCTCCCATGGTTACGCCCTCGGTGGCGGGATTGCCGACGACGACCTTGGCCAGCCGGGCCTTGATCGCCGCTTCGACATCACCGATGAATGCGGCGGGTACCAATGTGCGTCGGATCGCGGTGCACTTCTGCCCCGCCTTGACCGTCATCTCGCGCGCGACTTCCTTTACGAAAAGATCGAATTCCTCAGTTCCCGGGCCGGCATCGGGACCGAGAATCGAGGCATTGAGCGAATCCTGTTCCGCCACGAAGCGGACGGACTCTCGCATCACCACCGGATGGTTCTTCAGCTTGGCCGCTGTTGCAGCGGAACCGGTGAAGGAAACCACGTCCTGACAGGTCAGATGGTCGAACAGGTCGCCGACCGGCCCGGCGATCAGTTGCAACGCGCCGTCAGGCAGCAGGCCCGTGTCGATCATGATGCGGACACAGGCCTCGGCAAGCTGCGCGCCCTGCGTCGCGGGCTTGACGATGGCGGGCACGCCGGCAAGCAGCGTCGGTCCCAGCTTTTCCAACATGCCCCACACCGGGAAGTTGAACGCGTTTATGTGCACCGCCGCGCCTTGCAGCGAGGTGTAGACATGCTGGCCGATGAAGGTGCCCTTGCGACCGATCGGCTCGAAATCGCCGTCGGTCAGGATGTCTCCGTCGGGTAGCTCTCGGCGACCCTTGGACGACATGGTGAACAGTGTGCCCGCGCCGCCCTCTATATCGATCCAGCTATCGGTCCGGGTCGCGCCTGTCGCGGTCGAGAGCGCGTAGAGTTCCTCCTTGCGCTCCATGATCGCGGTCGCGAGCCCTTTCAGCACGAATGCGCGCTCGTGAAATCCCATCTTGCGGAGATTGACGCCGCCGACGGTGCGCGCATGATCGAGCATGGCGCCGAAATCGAGACCCTCGGTTCCCGTGCGCGCGACGATCTCGCCGCTGACAGCCGAAGGGATGTCGACCAGCGTTCCCATGCCTTCGATCCAGGCATCTCGCGCATAGTTTTTCAGCGTCAGGGTCATTCGGTCGTCCTTTTTTGGCATAGGTGTCGGATCAGCCGCCCGTGAATGTCGGCTTGCGCTTTTCCATGAAGGCGGCGACGCCCTCGGCATAATCGTCGCTGAAGCCCAGCTCGCGCATCAGATCGCGTTCGATCAACAGCTCCGCGTCCAGCGTGTTGAGCAACGACGCGCGGATGGCGTGCTTGGTCGCGGCAAGGCCGCGCGTCGGCCCGGCGGCCAGCTTCCTAGCGAGAGCAAGGCTCTCCTCGGCCAGCGCCTCGTCGTCGACACACTTCCAGATAAGGCCCCAGCTTTCCGCCTTTTCGGCGGTCAGCGGTTCGGCGGTCAGCGCAAGGCCGAGCGCGCGCGCCTGACCCACCAGCCGTGGCAGAGCCCATGTGCCGCCGGTGTCCGGGATAAGGCCGATATTGGCGAAGGACTGGATGAATTTCGCGCTACGCGCCGCGATCACGATATCGCAGGCGAGCGCGATATTGGCGCCGGCGCCCGCCGCCACGCCGTTCACCGCGCAGATCACCGGCTTGTCGCGGGTGGAGAGGCGCTTCACCAGCGGAGCCCAGTATTTCTCTACGGTTTCGCCCAGATCGACCTTGTCTCCGCCCGGGGCGACGGCACGGTCGGCAAGATCCTGTCCCGCGCAAAATCCCCGACCTTCACCGGTCAGCAGGATAGCACGGACGGCCGCGTCGCGGTCCGCCGTGTCGAGCGCGCTTGCCAGCTCCTCGTGCATCCGGGCGGTGAAGCTGTTCAGCCGGTCGGGGCGATTGAGCGTTATGCGCGCGACGCCTTCGTCGGCCGAAAAACGAATCGTGTCGAAATCCATCTGATGGTCCTCTCAGAATTAATAGACTGCCCGGTCGGACATTTATTGGCAAGGGCGAAATTTATCGCTAAGGCATCCACCCATGGCTTCACCAGCAGATTCTTTGACCGACGATGATCTCCTGGCACAACAGGTGGCCGATCATCTTCTCGCCGCAGAGGGGACCAGCGGACCCTGGGGCGTGGAGATAGAAGCGGCGCGCGTGGGTTATGCGAGGCTGCGTATGGCAGTTCTCGACACGATGACCAACGGACTTGGTACGATTCACGGCGGCATGATCTTCGCGCTCGCGGACACCGCCTTTGCCTATGCGTGCAATTCGCGTAACGAGGCGGCCGTGGCGGCGTCGGCGTCGATCATCTTTCTGGCTCCGGCCAGGGTGGGAGAGGTGCTTGTGGCGGAGGCGGTCGAAAACGCGGTATCGGGGCGGACGGGCTCCTATTCCGTTGCCGTCCGAACCGCCGATGGCCGGCCGGTGGCGCAGTTTCAGGGGCAGTCCCGCACGATTGGCGGGGCTGTCATCGAGTTGGGAGATCGAGAAAATGGGAATGGCTGAAGCTTTCATCTGCGACGCGGCGCGCACACCGATCGGGCGATATGGCGGATCGTTGTCGCCGGTCCGCGCGGATGATCTGGCGGCCATACCACTGCGGGCGCTGAAGGAGCGCAACCCCGCGATTGTTGGCCATATCGACGACATCATCATGGGCTGCGCCAATCAGGCGGGTGAGGACAATCGCAACGTCGCGCGCATGGCGGCGCTGCTGGCGGGGCTGGGCGAGGATGCTCCCGGTACTACCATCAATCGCCTGTGCGGATCGGGAATGGATGCCGTCGCCATGGCGGCGCGCGCGATCAAGGCCGGGGACGCCGATCTGATCGTCGCCGCGGGGGTGGAATCGATGAGTCGCGCGCCTTTCGTCATGCCCAAGGCGGACACAGCCTTTTCCCGCGCCAACGCAGTCTATGACACCACGATCGGCTGGCGCTTCGTCAACAAGCTGATGAAGGAACAGTTCGGCGTCGACTCGATGCCCGAGACGGCCGAGAATGTCGCGCAGGATTTTCAGGTAAGCCGGGAGGATCAGGACAGGTTCGCGGTGGAGAGCCAGCGCCGCGCCGCCGCGGCACAGGCCAATGGCCGCCTTTCGGCGGAAATCGTGCCGGTCACGATCCCGCAGCGCAAGGGCGATCCTGTCGTCGTTGATCGTGACGAACATCCGCGTGAGACAAGCGTCGAGACGTTGTCGAAGCTGAAGCCCATTGTGCGCCCGGACGGCACGATCACTGCGGGCAATGCCAGCGGCGTGAACGACGGCGCGGCGGCCATCATCGTCGCGAGCAAGGAGGCTGTCGAGAAATATGGCCTGATGCCACGCGCGCGGGTGCTGGGCGGAGGCGTGGCCGGCGTGCCGCCACGCATCATGGGCATCGGCCCCGCACCCGCCAGCCAGAAGCTGCTGGAGCGGCTGGGGCTGAAGATCGGCGACATCGACGTCGTGGAACTCAACGAGGCATTTGCCAGTCAGGGCCTTGCAGTATTGCGCGAACTCGGCCTGCCGGACGATGCGGCGCATGTGAACCCCAATGGCGGGGCAATCGCGCTCGGCCATCCGCTCGGTATGTCCGGTGCCCGGCTGGTGATGACCGCCACGGAGGAACTGGTCCGGTCGGGTGGCAGCAAGGCGCTGTGCACCATGTGCATCGGAGTGGGTCAGGGTATCGCCACGATAATCGAGCGGGTCTGAGAAACAGGCATCGCAACAGTCTTATACCCGCGCTTGCAAAATTAGTTGACCGATCGGTCGTTTAATTATATTACCGAGGACGAAGCCGAGGAGAACGCGATGTACACGACCGAGCTGGACAAGAACGCCGCGACTGCCGCGCCGCCCGCGTCCATGGAGGACCCGGAGCTGCTGGCTGCGTTCGAGGCGCGCGTTGCGGCCGATGAGTTCATCGAGCCGAAGGACTGGATGCCGGAGGCCTATCGCCGTACGCTGACCCGCCAGATCAGCCAGCATGCGCACAGCGAGATCGTCGGTATGCTGCCGGAGGGCAACTGGCTGACGCGCGCGCCGAGCCTGAAGCGCAAGGCGATCCTTCTCGCCAAGATCCAGGACGAGGGCGGCCACGGCCTCTATCTCTATTGCGCGGCGGAGACGCTGGGCACCAGCCGCGAGCAGATGATCGAGGCGCTGCATTCGGGCAAGGCGAAGTACAGCACGATCTTCAACTATCCGACGCTCAACTGGGCGGACATCGGCGCGATCGGCTGGCTGGTCGACGGCGCCGCGATCATGAACCAGGTGCCATTGCAGCGCACCAGCTATGGTCCCTATGCGCGCGCGATGATCCGCGTGTGCAAGGAAGAGAGCTTTCATCAGCGTCAGGGCTTCGATCTGCTGCTGGAGATGATGAAGGGCACGGACGCGCAAAAGGCGATGGTGCAGGACGCAATGAATCGCTGGTGGTGGCCGAGCCTGATGATGTTCGGCCCGCCGG
>JBFXHW010000073.1:0-10286 GCA_050176605.1 Sphingobium sp.
GCGCGTCAGGACGGTTCCAGCAACTTGCGGCCACAGCTAGCAATCGGGAAGGCCTCGACCGCGCTTGCGCTCGGCATGGCGTCGCGCAAGATCGGCGAGATGGCGGCCGAGCGACCGAGCTTCGTCGCCGCGCTCGGCTCGCTCGCGCCGGACGGTATCATTCCGGCGGCCGGCGGCATGCTGATCCTCAACGGCGGAGAAAAGGTCGGTGCCGTCGGCATTACCGGCGACACGTCGGACAATGACGAAGCCTGCGCGATCGCCGGTATCGAAGCGGCGGGGCTGACCGCCGGGTAACGCCCGCCGTAATCGCCGCCGCTGGACAGAACGCTTATACCGCTTCCAATGCCATTACGGAACATCCTTCGAAGAGTGGCTTGACCACGCCCATGGCATAGCCTGCGTCGGCGGCCATCTGCGTGAATTCCGTCAGCGTCCGCTCGCGGCCGTTGATAGGCATCATGACCATGTCCGCGCGAACCACGTCCTCGTTGCCCGGTCCCACTGCCTCCGGCATGATACGCTCGATTACCAGCATCCGGTTGCCGGGCTGCTGTGCCTTGCGGCAATTGGCCATGATCGTCTCACACTCGCTATCCGACCAGTCATGCAGGATGAATTTCAGGATTATGCAATCCGCACCCTCGACGACGTTTTCAAAGAAGCTTCCACCGATAAAGCGCGCTTGGTCGCCTACTCCGACATTGGCGAGATAGGCATTCGCCCCGCCTTCGACCGCAGACAGATCATATATGGCACCGCTTATTCCCGGATTGGCCAGCAATACCTCTGCAAGCGAACCGCCATAGCCGCCGCCAACATCCATAACGCATGAATACCCACTAAAATCATGCACTTGAGCTAGAACTTTAGCGACAGGCCGCGACTGGTCGGCCATCGCGCGATTGAACGCCTGACCATCGACGGTGCTGGCATTCAATCCCGCAAAATCGCCGCCGCCCTTGCCCGGCTCTCCGGTCTTGAGTGTATGGCCGATTGTCTTGAGCGACTCCATGGCCCGGCCGCCCCAGTGCATCGAGTGCCCACGCTGAGACTTCGGATTGTCGGACTGCAACAGGGCGCCCATGGGAGTGATGGAAAAGGACCGGGGCGGCACATGATCGCACAACGAGAGGCTGGCCAGCGCCCTCATCACGCGAAACACGGTCTCTCCGTCAAGGTCCAGTTCGATCGCCAGCTTGTCGGCCTCGATGGGCGCAGCGGTCAGCGCGTCGAACAACCCGCACTGCACAGCTTCATATATGACGCGCGTGCGCCATCCCGCGCTGATCATGTCCCGCAGACTCTGGATTTCCTGATCCAATTCGTTTGCCATTGCATCCTTCCCGGTTTCGTTCTGTCGCCCGATATTAGGCGGCTCATTCATTATGGCGAGGGAGATGAAGTTCCGGACGCGAGCGATGGTGCCGCAAACCTCAAGCATGAGGGCCGATCCGCCCGCCACCGATTAATTTCAAATCTCATATAATATATCGCCGAAATGCCGCAAGCGATTTGTCTTGGGATGATCCATGGTCGGGCGGTGCAGCACCAATCGCTTCTGCCAAAGAGCATGGGTTCGGATTACAGCGTGATGGCTAAATTCTTCTGCTAAGGCCCCGGTTTTATAGAGCGCGCGCCTCCCCATTGGACTGACCGGATGGGAAAGCCGTTTCATTTCTATCAAAATCGGCCATCCTCATTGCCCGCTATCGATATGCGCTTGACGCCCGGGTCTGCGGCCCTAATGTCTCCCTCAATTAAAGCAAAATAGAATAAATCGAGGTGAAGGGCGCGGCCCGGGAGAGTGAAGCATGGGAAGTGCGTCCCATTCCATCGACACAATATTGGAACGGTCCGAAATGGGCTCCTTCCGGTGGAAGATTTACGGCATATGCGGCATGCTGATGGCGCTGGAGGGCTATGACGCCTATGTCGTCGCCAATCTGGCCGCCACCATTGCGCGTGGACTGAACATTCCCATACCCGCCATGGCCTATGTCTTCATCGCGCAAGGGGCGGGAATGGCGGTCGGTTTCTATACCATCACTGTTCTGGCAGACCGGATCGGCAGGCGGAATATCATCCTGGTGGGGTCGGTAGCCTTCGGCATCCTTACCATAATGTCATCGCTGGTTTCGACGCTCACGGAATTCACATTCGTGCGGTTTTTGTCTTTCCTTGCACTCGGCGGCGTCTTTCCCAACATCATCGCGCTTTCCTCGGAATTCATGCCCGCCTCGCGCCGCAGCCGCCTGCTGACATGGCTTTTCATCGCCCATGGCATGGGGGCATCGCTGGCGGGCCTCGTCGGCCCAACCTTCATCGCCTATCATAGCTGGCAGGCGGCGTTCTGGGCCGGCGGCGTTGCCCTTCTGCTCTTCGTTCCCTTTCTCTATTTCACGTTGCCGGAATCCTGCCGCTATCTCGTGGCCAGAGATGACAGCGATCCGCGCATTGGCGAGACACTCCAGAAAGTCGATCCCAATTTCGAACGGGCGGAGGGCTCTTCCTTCTTCACGGAAGAGTTGAAGGTGAAAGGGTCGACCATTGCAGGACTGTTCCGCGACGGACGAACGCCAAAGACACTGCTCCTGTGGCTGGGCATGGGGTCGTCACTCTACGCGACAGCCGCCATCACGGCCTGGCTACCGAGCTATCTCCATGTTCTGGGCGGTCTCCCTACCAGCACGGCAACCCGCATGTCGTCCTTTTCCGCATTCGGCGCCATGTCCGGCCCCATCCTTTTGACCTATCTGATGAAACGGCTCGGCACGCCGCTGAGCCTCTGCCTCACATGCGTGGCCGCCTTCGTGTCGATGAGCGCATTGTCGCTCGTCGTCGAGATACCGATGCTCGGCTGGTTCGTGGGCCTGGCGTTCGGACTGCTGGTCATCGGATCACAGGCAGGGATGAACGCGCTGGTGGCATCGAGCTACCCGACCTCCATCCGGTCGACCGGCATTGGCTGGGCGGGAGGTATCGGGCGCATCACTTCAATGATCGGGCCAGCGATCGGCGGAGCGGTACTCGCTGCGCAATGGAGTACGTTCAACATATTCCTGGCTGTTGCGGGACCGCTCGTCCTGGCGTCCCTCGCCATGCTGATCTTCTATCTCTTCAGATACGACAAGGCCGCGCTGTAGCGTCGCCTTTCCGCCAGGACCGGGGCTAGTCCCCCGCCCTGAGCAGGGCATCACGGCGTGCCAGCACGACAAGCCTCAGGCCCGCCTCCTGCGCGCGCTGCAATGCCAGCGCGGTAGGCGCCGACAGGGTAACGAGCATCGGGCAACCGGCGAGCGCGGCCTTTTCGACAAGTTCGAACGAACAGCGCGAGGAAAGCAGCGCAAAGCCCTCTTCCCATTCGAGCCTCTGTCGCATCATTGCGCCAAGCAGCTTGTCGAATGCGTTATGGCGACCGACATCCTCGCGCACAAGGCGGATAGCGCCATTCGCGGAAACCAGCGCCGCCGCATGCACCGCTCCTGTTTCAGCATTGAGCGGCTGAAGCCCCTCCAACTCGCCCAGCGCCCGGAATATCGCATCGTCGCTGGCAGCACTTTCGGCAGGTACTGGCGGTAACGGCCGAAGCGCCTGTTCCAGCGATTCGATGCCGCACAGGCCGCAGGAGGATTCGGAAACGCGGTGGCGCACGCGATCCAGTACACGTCCTGCCCGCTCCTGCTTCAGCGTAACGCGCAGCAGCCAGCCATTGTCCGCCTCATGCGGCTCGACACCCAGAATGTCTCCCGCTTCATCTATCAATCGCTCGGATCGGGAAAAACCGAAGACCAGATCCTCCAGATCGGACGGGGTCGCCATCAGCACGGCGTAGCCGATGCCGTTATACTCAATGGCTATCGGTGTTTCCTCGGCCACGGCACGCTGCTCCGTGCGGATCGAACCGTCCGCACCTACGCGCCGAAATCGGTGCGGTAACGCTCCAGGCTCGGGCTGCTCCTTACTCAAGCGGCGGCTGCCGCGCGCAGCCTGTCCACCGCCGCGAGCGCGACAGGCTCAAGCCCGTCATCCGCCCCGCATTCGAAAATGGTCTGCCGCATCCTGGGATCCCAGAATTGCGCGATGTGATTTGCGGTCTCGGTAACGGCGATCGCTTCGCCATGCGCGGCGAGATTGCGGGCGATCTGGTTCGCCATGTAAACAAGCCTTTCCCGGTTGCTCATCATGCCAGCTACTCCGCCGCCTCGGTGTGAACGATGCGGCGGGACCGTTCCGCCTGTTCCTCATAGCGCCGCTGCCAGTCGGACGGACCGTTGGAGAGCCCGACTTCGACTGCGGTCACCTTGTATTCCGGGCAGTTCGTGGCCCAGTCCGAATAGTCGGTGGTGACGACATTGGCCTGCGTATCGGGATGATGGAAGGTCGTGTAAACGACACCGGGCGCGACCCGATCGGTGATCTGCGCGCGCAGCGTTGTTTCGCCAGCGCGGCTGCGCAGGCTGATCCAGTCGCCATCCTTGATACCGCGATTTTCGGCATCCGCCGGGTGAATTTCCAGGCGATCCTCATGATGCCAGGCGTCGTTCGCCGTACGTCGGGTCTGCGCGCCGACATTATACTGGCTGAGGATGCGCCCTGTCGTAAGCAAAAGGGGAAAGCGCGGTCCCGTCTTTTCGTCTGTCGGCACATAGTCGGTGACGACGAACTTGCCCCGCCCGCGCACGAAGCCGTCGATATGCATGACCGGCGATCCATCCGGCGAGGCGTCGTTCACTGGCCACTGGAGGGAGCCCTCCCTGTCCAGCCGCTCGAAATTCACGCCCTTGAATGTCGGGGTCAGCCGGGCGATCTCGTCCATGATCTGCGACGGATGCGTATAGCTCCAGTCGAGGCCCATGGCGTTGGCGACAAGTTGAACGATCTCCCAGTCCTGATAACCGTTCTTCGGCGCCATCACCTTGCGGACAAGCTGAATGCGCCGTTCCGCATTGGTGAAGGTGCCGTCCTTTTCCAGGAAGGTGGACCCCGGCAGAAAGACATGCGCGTAATTGGCGGTTTCGTTGAGGAACAGATCCTGCACCACCACGCATTCCATCGCCGCGAGGCCAGCAGCGACATGATGCGTATTGGGATCGGACTGAAGGATATCCTCTCCCTGCACGAACAGCCCCATGAACACGCCATCCGTCGCCGCGTCCAGCATATTGGGAATGCGCAGGCCCGGCTCCTTGTCGAGCGAAACACCCCATGCTCCCTCGAACAATTGCCGCGTTGCGTCGTCCGAAACGTGGCGATAGCCGGAGAATTCGTGTGGGAAGCTGCCCATGTCGCAGGCGCCCTGCACATTGTTCTGGCCGCGAAGAGGGTTCACGCCAACGCCCGGCCGACCGATATTGCCGGTTGCCATCGCCAGATTGGCGATCGCCATCACGGTCGAACTGCCTTGGCTATGCTCGGTCACACCGAGGCCGTAATAGATCGCGCCATTGCCGCCGGTCGCATAAAGCCGCGCGGCCGCACGCAGCGTGTCGGCGGGTACGCCGGTCAGCGCCTCGGTAGCTTCGGGCGAACGCTCAAGCTGGGAAACGAAAGCCGCCCAGTCCTGATATTCGTCCCAGTCGCAGCGTTCGCGAACGAACGCCTCGTCGGCGAGGCCCTCCGTCACGATCACATGGGCGAGCGCGGTCAGTACGGCGACATTGGTGCCGGGGCGCAGCGGCAGATGATGCTCGGCCTCGATGTGCGGAGAGCGCACCAGATCCACCCGCCGCGGATCGACAACGATCAGCTTCGCGCCCTGCCTCAGCCGCCGCTTCATGCGGCTGGCGAAGACCGGGTGTGCGTCGGTCGGGTTCGCGCCGATAATGAGGATGACGTCGGCCTCCATCACGCTGTCGAAATCCTGCGTTCCCGCGCTGGTGCCGAACGTGGTCTTGAGGCCGTATCCGGTCGGCGAGTGACAGACACGCGCGCAAGTGTCGACATTGTTGTTGCCGAAACCCTGCCGGATCAGCTTCTGGACGAGAAAGGTCTCCTCGTTGGTGCAGCGGCTGGACGTTATGCCGCCGATCGAGCGAACGCCATATTTCGCCTGGATGCGGCGGAATTCGCTGGCGGTATGCGCAATCGCCTCTTCCCAGCTCACTTCGCGCCAGGGCTGGTCGATGTTTTCCCGGATCATGGGGTTGAGGATGCGCTCTTTGTGTTGCGCATAGCCCCAGGCAAATCGACCCTTGACGCAGCTGTGGCCACGGTTGGCCTTGCCGTCCTTCCACGGCACCATGCGCACCAGTTCCTCGCCCCGCATTTCCGCGCGGAAGGTGCAGCCGACGCCGCAATAGGCGCAGGTCGTGACCACCGAGCGGTCAGGCGTGCCGATCTCGACCACCTTCTTTTCGATGAGCGAGGCTGTGGGGCACGCCTGAACGCACGCGCCGCAGGACACGCATTCTGACGACAGGAAATCCTGTCCCTGACTCGCGCTGATCTTTGAATCGAAGCCCCGGCTCTCGACCGTCAGCGCCAGCGTCCCCTGCACCTCGTCGCATGCGCGCACGCAGCGCGAGCAGACGATGCACTTGCTAGGGTCAAAGTCGAAATAGGGGTTGGACCGGTCCTTGGCCTGACCCATATTGGTCGCGCCGTCATAGCCGTAACGCACATCGCGCAGGCCGACCGCGCCCGCCTGATCCTGAAGCTCGCAGTCGCCGTTCGCGGCGCAGGTCAGACAATCGAGTGGATGATCGGAAATATAAAGTTCCATCACCCCGCGACGCAGCTTCGCCAGCCGCTCCGTCTGAGTGTGTACCGTCATGCCCTCCGCGACCGGAGTGGTGCAGGAGGCCGGTGTTCCGGCCCTGCCCTCGATCTCGACGAGGCAAAGACGGCAGGAGCCAAAGCTCTCCACGCTGTCGGTCGCGCACAGTTTGGGGATAGAGCAGCCCTGCAGCGATGCCGCGCGCATGATGCTCGTACCCTCGGGCACAGTCAGCTCCTCGCCGTCAATGGTCAGCGTGACTGTCTTGCCCGTAACGATGGCGGGCGGCGTGCCATGGTCTGCCTCTCGGGTGAAACTCATGCCCTTTACTCCGCAGCCTCGGGGACAGGCGCGGCCTGTCCGAAATCTTCAGGAAAATGATCCAGCGCGCTCAGCACCGGATAGGGCGTAAAGCCGCCCAGCGCACAGAGCGAGCCATATTTCATCGTGTCGCACAAATCGCGCAGCAATGTGGTCTGCGCTTCGCCGGACGCGTCGATGCGACCTGGCGCGCGCGAATAGAGCGCCGCGTCCAGCCTGCCGGGCAACGTGCCTGTCGTAACGGGCAAAGCGGCATCGCGCGCGGCCATGATCCGGTCGACAATCTCCACCCCCCGCGTCGATCCGATGCGGCAGGGCGTGCATTTGCCGCAGCTTTCGACCGCGCAGAATTCCATCGCGAAGCGCGCCATGTCCGCCATGTCGACGCTGTCGTCGAACACCGTGATGCCGGCGTGGCCGATAAGCCCGCCTGCAGCCGTGAACGCCTCATAATCGAACGGTAGGTGGAACATGCTGGGCGGGAAATAGGCACCGAGCGGCCCGCCGACCTGCACGGCCTTGGCCGGACGGCCCGATGCCGTGCCGCCGCCAATATCGTTCACCAGCTCGCCGAGCGTGATACCGAACCCGACCTCATATAGCCCGCCATGCTTCACATTCCCGGCGATCTGAATGGGCATGGTGCCGCGCGACCGCCCGAATCCGACCGCCGCATAGGCCTCTTCCCCTTCCGAGAGGATGAACGGCACGGCCGCCAGCGAAAGCACATTGTTGATGACCGTCGGCTTGCCGAACAGGCCCTTGATCGCAGGAAGCGGCGGCTTGGCGCGAACCTGCCCCCGTTTTCCCTCGATGCTGTCGAGCAGCGCGGTTTCCTCGCCGCAAACATAGGCTCCGGCGCCGACGCGCACCTCGAGCGTGAAGGGCGCGATCATCCGGGCAGCGCGTTCGATGGCCTCGTTCATGGCCGCAATCGCAAACGGATATTCGCTGCGGATGTAGACATAGCCATGACCCGCACCGACGGCATGACCCGCGATCGCCATGCCTTCGATCAAGCAATAGGGGTCGCCTTCCATCAGCATCCGGTCGGCAAAGGTGCCGCTGTCGCCTTCGTCAGCATTGCAGACGATGAATTTCTCGTCTCCCGCCGTATCGAGCACTGTCTGCCACTTGATGCCTGTCGGGAAACCCGCACCCCCACGCCCACGCAGGCCGGATTCCTTTACCGCATCGACGACGGCCTGTGAGGTCATGGTGCGGGCCGCCTCCAGCCCCTTCCAGCCGCCATGCACGGCATAATCGTCGAGGCTGAGCGGATCGGTGATGCCGCAGCGGGCGAAGGTGAAACGCTGCTGGCTACCGAAAAAGGGCATGTCGCTGATCTTGCCCAGGCGGTTGGCATGAGTGTCGTCGAGTATCGCCGTCACATCGCACGGTCCCACCGGACCATAGCCGATACGCCCGTCATCGGTTTCGACCTCAACCAGCGGTTCTATCGAGAAGAGCCCGCGCGTTCCGGTACGCACGACATCACATCCCGCCTCAGCGAAGGCGCGCGCCACATCGTTCGCGCCAAGGGCAACCGAGGCCATGTCCCTGCTGACATAGACACGCGTCATGCCAACACCTCTGCCGCAATCCTGTCGACCTTGGCTGCATCGATCGCCGCGACCGGCTTGCCGTCCACCAGCGCATTGGGACCTATCGAACATAGGCCGAGGCAATAGACCGGTTCCAGAGTCACTGCGCCATCCGCGCTCGTCTCTCCCATGGCGATACGGAACCGCTCCTGTGCCGCGGCCTCAACCGCCGCACCACCGCGTGCCTGGCAGCTTTCGGCGCGACAGAGCTTCACGACGTGGCGGCCGGCGGGCTTGCGCCGGAAATCATGATAGAAGCTGATGACACCGTGCACCTCCGCGCGGCTCAGATTCAGCGCGTCGGCGACATCGGGTACCAGCGCATCGGGCACCCAGCCGATTTCTTTCTGCAAAGCATGTAGCAGAGGAAGGAGTCCGCCGCGCATTTTCGCATACGCCTTCAACAGCCCGTCGACGCGCTGCCTTTCTTCTTCGGAAGCGGCAAATGCCGCGCCTGTCCCAGTTTCTCTGATCATGAGAGGATTTTGCGCCTTTCGGCGGTTCCGGTCAAACTGTCACCACACATCAATTGATAGATATCATCTATCAGGACTGAGCAAAAATCTTTTCTCCGGATATCTCTCTGGCGGCGCGTAATGCAGCGCGCGCAACTGAGGGAACAGGTTCCCGCCCGAAGACAACAAGCCCTATTCTGTTGGGCGGAGCCGGTTTCACGAAAGGCAATATCGTGACATGGCCATCGACCGGCAACATCGCCGCAAAGCTGTCAGGCAGGATGCTGTTCATGCCGGCGCTTTCGACCAGTGTCAGCAACGTGGCATAGGAATCGGCTATCATCTCCGGCTCCACGGAGAGGCCGATCGAAGCGAGCCAGGCATCCAGTATGCGCCGGTTCTGCATTCCCGTGTGGAGCAGACACAGAGGCGAGGCCGCCGCCTGTTCCCATCCGATCTGCGAAAGGCCGCCGAACAACCCGTCCCTGCGTGTGGCGAAGCCATAGCGTTCGGTATAGATGGGAACGGTCAGCAACTGCGCGGGTGTCTCGCCCGAGAGGTAGGTCAGACCTGCATCCAGTTCAAAGTCGGCCAGCGACCGCTCGATTTCCCGCGATGTCATGGAGCGGATGCTGAAACACAGCGCCGGGTGCGCCTGCCGGATCCGCGCGGTGAAAAGGCCTACGGCCGGGATCGCAGCCGGAATCACGCCCAGCCGGAACTCTCCTGTCAGCTGGCCACCTTCACCCGAAACCGCCTGACGCAATGCTTCGTGATCGGCGAGCAGTCTCTGTGCCCAGGGCAGCATCGCCTGCCCTTCCGGCGTCAGGCCGACAAACCGCCGTTCGCGCTGGATCAGCCGTTTTCCCAGGGCCTCCTCCAACGCGACGATGCCCGCAGAAAGCGTGGGTTGGCTGACGCCGCAGGCTTCGGCAGCACGGGTAAAATGTCTTTCGCGCGCAAGAGCCGTAAAATATTCGATGAAACGAAGATGCATGACAGACGGTTAGCCGAATTGCCGGGCAGCCTCCAGCCCGCAGACACTCCGGTCAGGCGGGCGTATGCAGATATCGAAATTGATCCGGTGAGTCAGGCCCAGCGGCCAGCTTGCTCCGGACGGGGAAACGCGGGTCCCAAGGCATTGGGCCGCGGAGTGGCGGCCAACCAGTCGTTAAGCGCCCGATAAAG
>JBFXHW010000074.1:0-10073 GCA_050176605.1 Sphingobium sp.
TTACGGGGCATCCAAGGCGGCCGTGGCGCAATTCACGCGGTCGCTGGCGCTTCACTGCTGCGAGCGGGACTATGCGATCCGCTGCAATAGTGTGCATCCCGGCCAGGTTCGCACACCCATGCACGACAAGCTGATCGCCAGGGTGGCGCGCGAGCACGGCATTGATGAGGAACAGGCCGCGCTGGCGTTTCTTTCCAAGGTGCCCATGAAACAATGGCAGGAGGCCATGGATATTGCGAACGGCGTCCTGTTCCTGATGTCCGACGAGGCCCGCTATGTCACCGGCACATCGATGGTGATCGATGGCGGCATGAGCCTTACCAACTGAGCGAGAGGATGAATCCGATGCTAGACTTTGGTCAACCGATGGACGGTATCATGCAGATCGCCTTCATCACGCCTGACATCGACGCCGCCATAGCGCATTATATGCCGAGGCTTTCTTGTGGGCCGTGGTTCGTCATCGAACATTTTCCGTTGTTAGAGGCCCGCTATCGGGGGGAACCGACGGAACTGGATATCACGCTCGCTCTCAGTTTTTCCGGGTCGATGTGCTTCGAACTGATCCAACAGAACAACTGGGAAACGCCCTCGGTCTATACGGAGGTTCAGCAGAAGCGGGGTTGGGGCTTTCACCATTTTGCCGTGGCGAGCAGCGACTTCAATGCGGATGTCGCGAAATATGAGGGACTGGGCCATGAAATGGCCCTTTATGGTGTCGCGGGAGTTGGTGCCCGCGCAGCCTATATGGATACGAGTGACGTCCTTCCCGGCATGATCGAGCTTATCGAAATGACCGACAGGACCGAGGCTTTTTTCACTATGATGAAGGGTGCTGCGGAGAACTGGAACGGTACGGATCCGATAAGGGTTTTGAAACCGGAATAAACGCGGCCATGTCTGGTCCCGCGACTTTGTCCAAGGGCGAACCGATGGCGGTTGTAAGTTCCGTATCCTGTCGCCAGGTCTGCCCTCCGGTTCCACCACGCTCTACCTGGGGCCAGCACTGGCAACAGCAATTATGCACTGGAAACTGTAGCGGGCCACTCGGTGAACGACGTTCAATCATGGATACGAAGGCGAGTGTCGCACAATCAAACCCTCACACGCCAATCGATCGGTCCTGACCCTAGCGGCGTTGGATGAAACGCAAATCGACAACTCTTGCCGCCTTGCCCTGCGATCTCGGCAAAGAACCGGCAGGCAAAACTTCGACCCTGACCGAGATACCCACCATCGTCTTTATGCGATGGACAAGCGCATTTCCGTGACTGCCGAATGTCGCACTGTCCGCCCCCTCCCGCGCTTCGACCCGGATATGGACGAGGTCCATGCGGTCCGGTCGGGATAGCTCGACAACAAAATGTGGCGCCAGAGCAGGAATAGAGAGGATATGCTCCTCAATCTGGCTTGGGAACACGTTGACGCCGCGAATGATCATCATGTCATCGGAGCGACCTGTAATTTTCGCCATGCGCCGCATGGTACGGGCCGTTCCTGGAAGCAGGCGCGTCAGATCGCGCGTGCGATAGCGTATGATAGGCATTGCTTCCTTGGTCAGGGATGTGAAGACGAGTTCACCCTCTTCGCCATCGGGCAGGACTTCCCCAGTTTCCCGATCGATGATCTCAGGATAGAAATGGTCTTCCCAAATCGTTGGCCCGTCCTTTGTCTCAGCGCATTCCTGCGCGACTCCCGGCCCCATAAGCTCGGAAAGCCCATAAATGTCGACCGCATCGATATCGAAAGCCTCCTCGATTTCGCCTCGCATCGCTTCGGTCCATGGCTCCGCGCCGAATATTCCTGTACGGAGTGCCGCAGAGCGGGGATCAATACCCTGACGGCGGAATTCATCGAGAATGGCCAGCATATAGCTGGGCGTCACCATGATGATTTCAGGCTTAAAATCGCATATCAGCTGCACCTGCTTTTCCGTCTGGCCGCCGGACATGGGAATTACGGTGCAGCCCAGTTTCTCGGCGCCATAATGCGCACCCAGTCCGCCCGTGAACAGGCCATAGCCATAGGCGACATGAACCTTCATGCCGGGCCGCCCGCCAGCGGCGCGGATCGAGCGCGCGACAAGCCCCGCCCATGTATCTATGTCGTTCAGCGTGTAACCGACAACTGTCGGCTTGCCAGTCGTGCCTGAGGATGCGTGGATACGCGCCAGCCTTTCCTGTGGCACGGCAAAGAAGCCGAAGGGGTAGGCGTCGCGTAGATCGGCCTTGGTCGTGAAGGGAAAGAGTCGCAAATCATCCAGGGACTTCAGATCGTCCGGATGAACGTTGGCAGCATCGAATTTGTCGCGATAGCGCGCGTTGCCTGTATAGGCGCGATTCAGGGTGTCACGCAGTCGCTGAAGTTGAAGCGACGCAATCTCGTCGCGAGATGCGGTTTCTATCGCATCAAGCCCACTGGCATCCATCATTCATCCCCATTAATTTTCAGCGTTACCGATCGCGAGAGTCCTCACCGGGCCACTGGGGCACACGCTTTTCCAGAAAGGCACTGATCCCCTCCTTCGCATCGGCAAGATCGAGGTTGGAAATCGCGTCCGCCTGCGCCTGACGATAGGCGTCAGGGACCGACATTCCTGCCTGCTTCTGATATGCTGCCTTTCCCCGTGCCAATATGCGGCGCGACTTGGTCGAGATGGCCTGCGCCAGCGCCTCCACCGCCGCATCGAGTGCCTCGGGAGGGTACATGTCATTGATCAGGCCGATCGCTTTCGCATGCTCGGCCGGGAACAATTTGCCAGTCGCCAACATCATCATGGCCTGTTTCCGGCCAATGGCGCGGCTCAACTGGATTTGAGGGGAGTAACACCAGAAACCGATATTGACGCCGGGCACGGCGAAGCGCGCATCGACTGACGCCAGCGCCAGATCGCAGGCGGCGACAAGTTCGCACCCTGCTGCGGTCGCGACCCCTTCTACCTTGGCGATCATGATCTGCGGTTGGCCCATGATATCCTGCATCAGCCCGCCCAGCATCTCAAAATCCCGCGCCAGCGCCTCCGTATCTTCCTCTCCCGCCAGTTCTCGCAGGTCATGCCCGGCGCAGAAGATACGACCCCCCGACCCCTGAATAACGATCACCTTGATCGCGCAATCCTCGCGCAATTCCGCCAGCGCGGCACGCAATGCCTGCATCAGGCCGAACGAAAGGCTGTTGCCCGCCGCCGGACGGTTGAGAGTGATCCGGGCAACGGCACCGTGCATTTCGCAAAGAACGGGCGGTTCCTGGGTCACACTATCCGACATTTCATGCTCCTTGCGCTGGCGGCTGGTTCAGGCCGATACCTTCAGTTCCTGTTCCATCATCCGCCGCATCTCAAATTTCTGCGCCTTTCCGGTCACCGTCATGACGAACGCATCTACCACGCGCACGTAACGCGGAACCTTGTAATGCGCGATCCTGCCCCGACAGAATTCCCGTATCGCTTCCGGGTCCAGCGGCACGCCCGGCCGCGCGATGACCCAGGCGCAGACTTCCTCGCCGAACCGCTCATCGGCCACGCCGAATATCTGCACATCCGCGACATCGGGATGCGACAGCAAAAACTCCTCGATCTCACGCGGATAGATATTCTCGCCCCCGCGTATGATCATGTCCTTGATGCGGCCGGTGATGCGGACATAGCCCTTCTCGTCCATTACCGCGAGATCGCCCGAGTGCATCCAGCCTTCAGCATCGATCGCCTCGGCGGTTTTAGCCTCATCGTCCCAATAACCAAGCATGACGGCATAGCCGCGTGAGCAATATTCGCCCTGCTGCCCGCGCGGCAGGGTGTCGCGGTCCGGGCCGACGATCTTCGCTTCCGCATGCGGGTGGACCTGGCCCACGGTCGAAACGCGCTCCTCGAGCGGATCGTCGGTATGGGTCTGGGTGGTAAGTGGGCTGGTTTCGGTCATGCCATAACCGATCGTCACCTCGGACATGTGCATCCGCGTCGTCACCTCCCGCATGGTCGCGATCGGGCAGGGCGAACCAGCCATTATCCCGGTGCGTAGCGTGGCGAGATCGAAACTGTCGAAATCGGGATGATTGAGCATCGCGATGAACATCGTCGGCACACCGTAGAGGGCGGTGCACCTCTCGGCGCTGACGGCCGCAAGGGTGGCCCTCGGTTCGAACGCCTCCGCAGGGAAAACCATCGCCGCACCGGAGGTCACGCTCGCGAGGCTGCCCAGCACCATACCGAAACAGTGATAGAGCGGAACGGGCACACAGATCCGGTCGCGTTCGGTCAGCTTGAGCGTTCGGCCAGTGAAATAGCCATTGTTCAGGATATTGCGATGGATGAGCGTCGCGCCCTTGGGGAAACCTGTCGTGCCGCTGGTGAACTGTATGTTGATCGCTTCGTTACAATCGAGGTCTGCCGCGATTTCCGCAAGACGGGCGGTATCTGCCTCGCCGCGCAGGTTCGACCAGCGCAGAAAGCCTGCATGCTGTTCCTCTCCCAGGGAAACCCGTAGCCGCAGCTTCGGCAGGCGATCTTCCCCCAACTCCCTCAGCATGCCGATATAGTCGCTCGTCTTGAACGACGCAGCAGTGATCAGCACCGAGCAACCGACCTTGTTCAGCGCATATTCCACTTCCGACAGACGATAGGCCGGATTGATCGTGACGAGGATCGCGCCGATCCGCGCCGTGGCAAACTGCGTCACCACCCATTCGGCGCGATTGGGCGACCAGATACCAACGCGGTCCCCTTTCGCGACACCGCGATCGAGCAACCCGCACGCAACGCAGTCGACCTCTTCGAGAAGCTCGCGCCAGCTCCACCTGATCCCCTGATGCGAGGAAACCAGGGCAAGCTCGTCCGGCCAGTTTTGCGCGGCGCGGACGAGCCCCTCTCCGATCGTAAATTCTAGCAGCGGTTCGTCTGTGGGTCCCTTCGCATAGCTGAGCGTCATGACCGCGCCACGTTGATCACCTGCACCTGCGTATATTCCGCGAGCCCTTCTGCCGACTGCTCCACGCCAAGACCCGAAGCCTTGAACCCGGCCATCGGAATGTGCGGACCGATCGCGAGATGTTGGTTCACCCACACTTGGCCGCTTTCTATCCGGCCGGCGATGTCGGCGGCGCGTTCGATATCCTTCGCCCACACCGAGCCGCCAAGACCGTATTCCGAGGCATTGGCGCGGGCGACCACATCATCGATATCGGAGAAGCGGACGACCGGCAGGATCGGCCCGAACTGCTCCTCGTCGACGATACGGTCACCGTCCGTCACGTCGCGCACGATGGTCGGCCGCACAAAATAGCCTTCGCGCTCCATCACCTGCCCGCCGGCAATGATCTTGCCTTCGGAGCGGGCGCTTTCGATGAAGGCCTGCACCTTCTCATATTGCGCCTTGTTCTGGATCGGGCCGATGCTGGTGCCCTGCTTGCTACCGTCGTCCACCACGGCTTCTTCGGCCAGCCGCGCAAGCTCCTCGCACATCGCATCGTAGATCGCATCATGCACATAGGCACGCTTGATCGCGAGACACACCTGCCCGCAATTGAGGAAGGCGTTGTTGAAGATAGCCTGTGCAGTGGCGCGCACATCGACGTCGTCGAGCACGATCGCCGGATCATTGCCCCCCAGCTCCAGCGTAACGCGCTTGATGCCATCTGCGCTGCTCGCAAGGATTTTCTTGCCGGTCGCCGTCGACCCGGTGAAGCCGACCTTTGCCACATCCGGGTGCGACGTCAGGTGGCCGCCGAGATCATTATTGTCGACGATGATGTTGACGACGCCGGCAGGGAAAACATCCTTGCAGATCTCGCCCAGCATCAGAGCCGTGACCGGGGTCGTCGGTGCGGGTTTCAATATGATGCAATTGCCCGCAAGCACGGCCGGACCGATCTTCCAGCAGGCGACCAGCAGCGGGAAATTCCACGCGATGATGCCGACGACGACGCCAAGCGGCTTGTGCTTTACAGCGATATAGGCGGAGGCATCGTCCTGGATCACCCGGTCGGGCAATTCCAGCGTGGCATAATAGCGCAGAAAGCCCTCGGTCCAGGCGACTTCGCCCTTCGCTTCCGCGATGGGCTTTCCCTGCTCGGCGGTCAACGCCCGCGCAAGCTCGTCCGCCCGGGCGGCGATGCCATCGGCCAGCGCCAGCACCGCCTTTCGCCTTTCCTCCATCGAGGTCGCGCCCCAGGACGAAGTCGCCGCCTTGGCCGCAGCGATGGCGGCATCGGCCTGGGCGACCGATGCGCGCGGGACAGTGATGAAGGGTTGCCCGGTTGCCGGGTCGATGACGTCCATTTCGGAATCGCCATCGACCAAAGCACCGCCGATCAGCATTTTCAGATCAGGCATTGTTCTCTCCTGTAATCGGGTTGGCGCCTATTCTTTTTAGAACTTGGCGCCCACCGTGACGCCATATGTTCTGGGCGTTCCACGATGGTTGTAATAATAGCCGAAGCCGCTGAAGAGATCGATACGCGACGTGAAGTAGAATTTGTCTGTCGCGTTCTTCACCCATGCCGAAGCGGACCAGCGGCCGTCCGCCGTTTCATAGTCGATGTGGCCGCCGAGAAGCGCGTATCCCTTCTGCTTCAGCGCAGGCACATTCATCACCTCGAAATACTGGCTCGACGTGTAGTTCACGTCCGGGTGGAAACTGAGTTTGCCGGAGTCGTTGTCGAAAGCAGTAAGGTCGAGGCCGAAGTTGAAGGTCAGGCTAGGCGCATTGGAGAGCTTGTTTCCCGCCACATCCACGCCGCTGACGATACCCTTCTTGATCTTGGTCGAAAGCAGACCGAGTCCGGCCCGGACGGTCAGCATGTCACTAGCGCGCCCAGTAAACTCCGCCTCGCCGCCCATGATCCGTGACTTGGGAATGTTGAGCAACGTCTGTGCCGCCGTCAAAGGATCGAGGTTGATGAACTGCTGGTTGCTATAATCATAGTAGAAGGCGGCCATGTTGAGCGTTATTGCCCGGTCCGCGAACTGGGTCTTGGCGCCGATCTCATAAGAGGTTACCTTTTCCGCCTTGGCGACCGACACCTCGGACGGATCGAAGAAAGCCTGCGCGTTGAAGCTGGGAGCACGATAGCCCTTGCTCACGCTGGCATAAAGCAGATCGCCGCTCGCCAGTTTGTAGTCGATGCCGATCTTGCCCGACAGGTTATTGGCCTTGTAGCGCGTTGATGTCAGCGGGATGAGGTTGACGATGAATCCTTCGTTCACGCCATAGACGTTCGACTGAAGATTGCTCTGAAGTCCGGTGTCGTGGGTGTAACGCAGGCCGCCACGCAAGGTCAGCGCGTCGGTCAGCTTATATTTGAGGTCAGTGTAGAGCGCATAGCTCTTCTTGAGCTGATCGAAATTGTTACGGATCTTGCACGCGACGAGATCGTCGGTTGGGTCCAAATTTGTGAGACCGAACGCGCAATCGGCGTCGTCCACGGTGCCGCTGCCGTCCAGATCCACATCATTGGCGATCTGGAAGGTCGATTCATTGAACACCTTTTCGCGGTTATAATAGGCGCCCAGAATGAAATCGAACGGTCCGCCGGTGTCGCTGGTCAACCGCAGGTCCTGCGCGAACTGGTTGGCACGCGCATAATAAGGTACCTCCAGATACTCGGCGGAGATGCCGTCACTGTCCTCATGGAAGAACAGGTTGCCCTTGTCCCATGAAGTGATGCTGGTCAGCGTCAGCGCATCGTTGAGATCGATATTACCGGTCAGCGCGACGGAATAGGTCCGCGCGCGGCGCCTCTCGGAAACGTTGGATTCGATCTGGTTCTTTTTCAGACCCGGACGCCATACGGCTTCGGGCTGCGAATAGATTCCGTAATTATAGGGGTTCTGCAGGCTGGTCGAAGCGCGCAGGATGAAGCTCATACCATCCTGCGGTTCGAACTTCAGCGAGCCCCGGACCGCATATTCGCGAACGCTCGCGACATCGGGCATACCCGGCGTCAGGTTCTTGAACCAGCCGTCGGCGCGCGAAAAGGTGCCCGCTATGCGCAGCGCGGCCTTGTCGCCGAGCGGGGCGTTTACCGCGCCGTTGAGGTCTATCCGGTTGTAGTTCCCATAACCGGCATTGGCATAACCACTGAATTCTCCCAGTTTTGGCGCGCGGCTGATGATGTTGACCGCGCCGCCCGTGGTGTTCTTGCCGTACAATGTGCCTTGCGGGCCGCGCAGTACCTCGACCCGTTCAACATCATACATCGCAACGCCGAGCAGCGCGAAGTTGCCCTTGTAGACTTCGTCATAATAGGTCGCGACCGGGCTGGCCTGATTGAGGCTGTAGTCCGACATCGAAACGCCACGGAGTGCGAAGATCGGCGTGTTGTCGCCCACCGTCGCCGAAAGCTGTAGGTTGGCAACGCGGGAGACGAGATCATCCGCCTGGGTCAGCTTCGATTTCGCCAGCGTGTCGCCGGTTATCGCCGACACCGAAATCGGAACCGACTGGAGATTTTCAGAGCGTTTGGCCGCGGTAACGATGATCTCGCCCACCGCCTGTTCCGGCACTTCCTGAGCGAGGACGGGGCCAGCCATGATGATGGCGGACAACGTTCCCAGACCTGCTATGCCATTACGGAAGTCCCTTTGTTCATTTCGATCTCCCTTTTTGTAGCCGCTTACCGATACGGACTCTCGCCCGCGCTTTCCCCTAGTCTCCTATTCTCACGATCAGGCGGGCTCTTGTTTCGGCCCGCTCTATTCGCAACGGATTCTGCCTCAGCATTCCCATTTCCTCCGGCGTATAGGGCCGGAAATCGGCTGGTACGTTCTCCGCATCGAACCGGTAGATCGCCCAGTTCAGGACATCCGCCAGCCGGGCGTCGCTCAGATCGGTCGATGCCACGCCGGGCACGCGCGCGATGAATTCGCGACCGCCTTGAACATGCAGGAAACGCGCAACGAATCCCTTCATGGAGGGGGTCGACATGGCGTCACCGCTCCCGTCAGGCCGATGGCAGCCCTGGCATTTCAGCATATAGTCGACACGCGCCTGTGCCGGATTGGCGACACCTGGCACGGATGTGGGCGCACTCGCGCCCGCGGCGGCCGCTCCCAGCACAGCAACCGCGCAAAACAAAAGCGATCCAGACTTCATTTACCCCCGACCTTGGCGTGGAGTTGCCCCACACCATCGGCCTTGAGCGCACTGCCCCATGCACGCGCCATCGCCACCTCCTTCGCGTCGAAAGGCCTGAAGGCCGGGCCGCTGCTGGAAACCTTTGTACCCACGTGATTGAGAACCGACGCAACATCGGTATCGTCGAGACCGGATTGTGCCGGCATCATGCCGCGAAACGACTTGCCTTCAACGGTCAGCGGTCCCGAGACGCCCTTGATCACAACCAGTGCGAGATAGCGGCGGCCATCGGGCTTGCTGGCAAGTTGCCGGAAGTCGGAATTGAGCGGCGGAAATGCCCCGGGCACGCCTTTGCCGGTGGGGAGATGACAGGCCGAACAGCGCGCATAGATCGCCGCGCCGTCGGCAGCATAGGTCGTTGTCGACGCGATCGCGGCCAAGCCCGCGAAACCCCACAGCAACGGGCGGACTGCAGGACCGGACATCCTCATTTCGACTGTTCCAGCGCCACACCGATAACCACCGCTGTAGAGCAATTGTACACGCTGCTCTGCGTACCAAGGCACCAGTTATAGTCATTGTTCGACTGCGGTCGGACTTGCGGCCGGTCGCCTTCGTTTCGGTTGCAAAGGCACTGGCCACAGGAGGACACACCGCAGCAATCATTATAGCTGATGATGTAGGCGCGGTTGTCGGCTGGGTTGGTGCAGGTGCCGATCCAGGTGATCGGAGACATTTCGGTGCCCGGCGGGCACGCGCTGACGGATCCTCCGCAGCAGGTGCACAGGAAGCCGTCAATCGCACAATAGCGCCAGTAATCGCATTGGGTCTGATCGCCGGGGTCCTGCGGATTGCCGGTCGCGACCGGCGCGTGCCCCGATCCGGCATCGCCATGGCCCGTGCTTGCAACGGCCCGCGAAACGGGAAGGACCGGAAAAACAGCCGCGCCGGTTACCGTGCCGCCGATCATTGCCAGCAGGCTGCGCCGGGAGGAGCCTCGTGCCA
>JBFXHW010000075.1:0-10023 GCA_050176605.1 Sphingobium sp.
TGAGCCGACTGGAAGTCGAACTCGACACCGACCATCCAGCCGGTGCGCTGGACAACGCCCGGGATGATGCCGACATCCGGCACAACCACTTTCACGCGCTCGCCCTTTTCGAAATCAGTATGATTGGCAAGATGGAGACCGATACCGGAGATGGAAATATCGCCGTCACCGGACATCGCCATCCGGCCGTTGTCACCGAGCAGCGTGACGGATTGGGTAAGCGCGAAACGCTCCTCCCCGCGGACGCGCGGGCGCTCCAGACACATCATGGCGACGAGCAGAAGCAGCAGGATGTTAACGGTCGCCCAGAAGCTGACGACAGGCAGCAGCCCATCCTGCGAAACGATGCGGTAATCGGGCGTCAGGTTGATCGCGAGGCCGGCAACGTTCAGCAGGATCAGCGTCATTGCCCAGAACAATATGGTGCCTTCCCATTGGCTGCCGCCCGCGTTGGAGCCCTTTGGCGTCACCTTGAAAACCAGTCCCTTGGGCCTGAAAAGCGTCTGCAGCGCCACCGGCAATATGCGGAACGCCTGAAACAGGCCGAGGATCTGCGCGGCCATGGGATAATATCGGCCCGGCGCCAGCATCGTGATGCCGGTCAGCAGCCCCACCACCATCGGCATCAGGTAGAAAAGCAGCGCATGAAGGTCGACATGGACCATGGGCGACAGGTTGAACAACATGAACATGATCGGGGTCAGGATCGTGAAGATCGATTGCATACCCTGCGTGATCCATGCCGACGGCAGGAACAGGAATCGATGTCGCCATTTCAGGCCCGGCCCCAGCGGTCCGCAGCCGAGGTGCAATATCTGTATCGCGCCCTGTGCCCAGCGTTGCCGCTGCACAAAGAAGGCCGCTGTACTTTCCGGCGCCAGCCCGAAAGCAAGCGGCTCGTTGAGATAGCGCGTCACATATCCCTTGCGCAGGCTGGCCAGCGTCAGGAGCATGTCCTCGGTGATCGATCCTTCGGGCAGGCCGCCGCCGATTTCCTCGAACAGCGCCCGCCGCGTCACCGAATTGGACCCACAACAGAAGGACGCATCCCAGCCGTCGCGACCCGGCATGATCGCCTCGAAAAAGAAGCGCTGGTCGTCCGGCATCGACTGTTCCAGACCCAGATTGGTCTGCATGGGGTCGTGATTGTAGAAGCTGTGCGGCACCTGCACGATGCCGATCCTCTCATCCTTGAAAAAACCCATGGTACGTAGCAGGAAATCGCGCCGAGGCACGAAATCGGCGTCGAACACGGCAACATAGGGCGCCTGTGTCTGCGTAAGCGCATGATTGATATTGCCAGCCTTCGCGCCCTTGTTGTCGGGCCGGTTGATATAGCCCGCGCCCTTGCCAAGGCAGAAGTCGCGAACCCATTGGCGACGGCCGTCATCCAGTACCCAGACCCGTGCATCGGGCCAGTCCAGCGAGAGGCAGCCCAGCACCGTCTTTTCCAGTACCTCGCGGGGCTCGTTGTAGGTGGCGATGAAGATATCGACCGCCGGAAGCTGCGCTTCGTCTGTATTCCACGCCGCGCGCAGCCGGGCCTCGCCCTCATCCGCCTCGGCGGAACGATCTGTCGGGCGCGAGAGGATAGCAAGCAGCACACCGGCATCGAACAGCGCCGTTGCCTCGACGAACAGGCATGCGAGCGGCCACCAAAGCTCACCCGCCGTGCCGCCCCACGGAATGGTCTCGAAGATCCGCCAGTAGAGATAAGAGAGGACCGCGCAGCTGACGGTCGCGATGATGCCGATGCGGGAATAATATATCTTCCCGAAAATGATCAGCCCCCCCAGCAACAATGCCAGGGGAGCAAAGGGTGCCGTCGCTGCGATATCGCCCATGCCGCTCAAAGGGTGCGGCTGAACCGCACTTCCGCGAGACGACCGACTTCACATTTGCGGCTGGCATCGATTTTATCGGGCGCGGGCGCCGGCAAGGCGACGTTGACCATGATCTGCCTCTCACCCGGAAGCGAGTATGTCGATGCGGCCAGCAGATTTTCTTCCCGGCGGCCGGCCGCGCCCGTGATGTTGACGACGCTACCCTTTATCCAGTCGCCCGAGCCGATCAGGCGGATATCGGCGGGCGAACCCGGTCCGATCGCTTCGGCCTTGCGTTCGGGCAGTGCCACCTGAACGAAGCGGCGGCGGCAATCGACGAGGTCGAGCAGCGTATCGCCCGAGCCGATCGCCGCGCCGCTGCTGGCGCTGGTCGACCAGACGAGCGTACCCGCAGGCGCGCGATATTTGATACGGGCCAGCATATCCTTCAGGCGCAATTCTATCTGGGTATATTGCGACGTCGCATCGCTCAGCGTCTTTTCGATCATCTGGCGCTGAAGAAGCAAACGGTCGGCCTGCTGCACCGCGTAGGGCGCGTCATTGTAGCTGTCGCCGATGAAAATGCCCTGCCGCGCCGCTTCCCGCGTGGTTTCTATGGAGCGCAGCCTTGCGGCCGCTTCGCTGCAATCGGTGGACGACAGCGTGGCGGCGGCTTCGGCCTTTTCAATCCCTGCCTGCGACATGAAGCCCTGAGCGTGAAGCTTGCGCGCACGGGCGAGCGCCGCGATCTGCTGCGCCTTGTCCGCCTCGCAGCCCTCGAGCGCGGCCTCGGCCGCCGTGCGGTCGTCGGTCAGGCGGGCGGTAGTGGCCGTGGTGAACACGGAAGAGCGGCGGTTGAGTTTCTTCTCCTGCGCAGTCAGCTCGGCAAGCTGGCGCTTGGACAGCCTGATCTGCGACTGAGCGAGTTCGGCACGCGCCTTCAGGTCGGCGATTTCGCCGGCCTCACGAGAAAGATCGAGAAGCTGGATTTCCGTCGGTTTCGCAAAATACTGCCCGTCCTGCGGCAGGTTCGCGACCACGCCATCGGTGGCAGCCGTGAGCCGGATCAACGGCGCGTTGATGGCCGCCTGGGTCGAGACATTGTTGAACATATAGGGCGCGAAGCCCAGCGTGCCCATCGCGACCAGCGATACAGCAAGCACCACGCGCGGGATCCGCGCCCGGAACACGCTCTGAATTTTGGTTAACATCGTCATCGACTCAAATATCCCGAATTTCGCGCACGTTCGGGTTTGGATACTAAAGCCTCATGGTTTTTAAGGCGTTAACGCTTCTAAAATGCCGGGTCGCGTCCTCCGGCCGATCTCACATTTTAGTGTGATGCGCCCAGCACTTGCCGGACGGCCGCGCCCCATCGGCCACGGCGCTCCGCGCGCACCGCCTGCCCGATTGCGGGGTGAAATATGGCCAGACTGTCCGGCGCTTCCTCCGGCCCATATTTGTCCGGCCACAGCCCCACTGTCGTTCCGGCAAGCAACGCAGCCCCCAAGGCCGTGGTCTCGTGATTGGCGGGTCGTTCGATGACGAGCCCGGTCAGGTCGGCAAGACACTGAGCGAACCAGTCGTTTCCCGCCATACCACCGTCGATCCGCATCAGGCTAGGCGCGGATACGCCGTCCGCCACCATCGCGTCGAGCAGGTCGCAGGTCTGGAACGCAGCGGCCTCCAGCGTGGCGCGCGCGAAATGGGCAGGCCCAGTATCGAGCGTCATGCCTGTCACCGCCGCCCGAACATCGCTGCGCCAATGGGGCGCGCCGAGCCCGACAAAGGCGGGAACCAGATGCACGCCATGGTCGTCCGGAACACTCGCCGCCAGCCGACCCATATCCTCCGCCGAGGCGATCAGACCGAGCGTATCGCGCAGCCATTTGACTGCCGCGCCCGCGATGAAGATTGCCCCCTCCAACGCATAGGCGCTCTCATCACCGATGCGGTAGGCGGGAGATGTCAGCAGGCGGTTCGACGAGAACAGCGGGTCCGCGCCGATATTGGCCAGCAGGAAACAGCCCGTTCCATAGGTGGACTTGATCATGCCCGGCGCGAAGCATCGCTGGCCAATCAGCGCAGCCTGCTGGTCGCCCGCCATTCCCGCGATCGGCACCGCCCGACCGGTCAGCGCGGGATCGGTCTCGCCAAAGACATGCGCATTGTCGCAAACGTCCGGCAACAGGGGTGCCGGGATGTCGAACATCTCCAGCAATTCATCATCCCAGCAATGCCGCCTGATGTCATAGAGCAGCGTTCGCGACGCATTGGTGAGATCGGTTGCGTGGACCCGCCCCCCGCTCAGCCGCCACAGGAGAAAGCTGTCGACCGTTCCGGCTGCCAGCTTGCCCTGCATCGCCTGTTCGCGCGCTCCCGGCACCGTGTCGAGCAGCCAGCGCAGCTTCGTCGCGGAGAAATAGGGATCGAGCAGCAGCCCCGTCTTCTCGCGAACAGCGGGTTCCAGCCCATCCTTTCGCATCGCCTCGCACATGTCCGCCGTGCGCCGGTCCTGCCACACGATCGCATTGTGGAGCGACTGCCCGCTCTCCCTGTCCCACAGGATGATCGTTTCGCGCTGATTGGTGATGCCGATGGCCGCAACGTCGTCGTCCAACACGCCGCGGAGGCACTCCAGCGTGCCGGACCATATGTCCTCCGCATCCTGTTCGACCCGGCCCGGATGGGGATAATATTGCGGTAATTCTCGCGCGACACTCGCCGATACCGTTCCATCCGCCCCGAACCGGATGGCGCGGGTCGAGGTCGTACCCTGATCTATCGCGATGACGCTCTTGCCACTCATCCAAGCCGCTCCCCGATATAATCCCGCAGGCTGTCGACCTGAGACACGCTCAGGCGCAGGCCGAACTTGGATCGCCGCCAGAGGATGTCTTCCGCGCTACGCGCCCACTCCTCCGCAATCAGATAGTCGACCTCGCGCGCGAACAGCCCGGCGCCAAAATCCCTTCCCATGTCCTCGCGTGTTTTCGCATCGCCCATCACCCGGATCATGCGCGTACCATAGGCCCGCGCCATACGTTTCAGCGTGGCGTCGTCGAGGAAAGGCCAGCGTTTCCGCGCCACACGGAACAGCTCCGCCATTTCGGCAAAATCGCCTCCCGGCAGCGGACGGTGACGAGTGTCGCCGCCCTTTATGCCGAGCCTTGCCAGCGCGTCGTCGGCCAGATGCCGCGCGGTGGTGATCTTCCCGCCGAATATGCTGAGCAACGGCGGACCTGCCTCGTCCAGCTCCAGATGATAGTCGCGACTGACCGCGCTCGCAGATCCCGCGCCGTCGTCATGCAATCCCCGGATGCCGGCAAAGCTGTGGACGATGTCCTTGGCGGCGAGCGGCTCGCGGCGATAGCAGTTGACCGCAGCGAGCAGATAATCCCGCTCCTGCTCACTGATATGGGCGTCCGCCGGATCGTCGACGGGAGCGTCAGTGGTGCCGATAAGCGTAAAGTCCTGTTGATAGGGAATAGCGAACACGATCCGCCCATCCGGCTGTTGCAACAGCCACGCATGATCGCCCGCAAAGCAGCGCCGGACAACGATATGGCTGCCGCGCACGAGCCTGAGACGGCTGCCGGACCGGATCGCCAAACCTTGCTTCAGGACCGCCTCGGCCCAGGGGCCCGCCGCATTGACAATAATGCCGGCAGAAAAAGACCTTGGTCCATAAGGTCCATCCGTCCTCACGGTCCATCTGTCCTGCCCCCGCTCGGCTCCGGTAAAGCGCGTCCGGATGAATATGGTTGCGTCCATGCTTTCCGCGTCGAGCGCGTTCGCGACGACCAGCCGAGCATCGTCGACCCATGCATCCCAATAGCTCAGGCCACGTCCATGCCCGTTTTTGAGGGCATCGTCGTTCAGCCTGATCGATCGCGACCGCGGCAGCCCACCTCGCCATGCCAGCGCATCATACAACCAAAGCCCCAGACGCAGGATCGGCCATGGCCGCATGTCCTTGCCATATATTATCCGGAACTCCAGCGGGTGGACCAGATGCGGCGCCATCTTCAGCATGATACCGCGCTCGGTGAGCGATTCATGCACGAGCCCGAACTCATGATATTCGAGATAACGAAGCCCGCCATGCATCAGCTTGGTGGACGCTGACGACGTCGCCTGCGCCAGATCGCCCTGCTCGATCAATATCACCCTGCGTCCGGATGCCGCCGCAGCGCGCGCGATGGCCGTACCGTTTATTCCGCCGCCGATGATCAACAGATCACAATCGGCCGGGGAGTCCCCGGCGCGCTCATCCGCCGTAACCGGCGCTCCTGATGACTGGTTATCCATCTCCGACCGGATATCAGCTATCACGGGCGGCTGGCGAAAACCAACTGCTTTGGACCTGTGGCTCTCGCAGCATGGACATGGGTCATCATTGACTTTCCGGCCCCGGACACCCATATTGAACTTGCTATCGTTGCCTGCGACGGATTTTGGTGCCTGCGGGCTATTCTTCCTTTGACATTCGGCCAGCGCCGCCAAGACGCAAGATTTTGGCGGGTATCTTTCTGTTTTCAAAGGAAATATTCATGCCCATTGGCACCGTAAAATTCTTCAATACCGATAAAGGCTATGGTTTTATTGCCCCCGATGGCGGCGGCGATGACAGCTTCGTGCATATCAGCGCGGTCGAGCAAGCCGGAATGGCAACGTTGCTCAAGGACCAGCGCGTCAGCTACGAAATCCAGACCGACCAGCGAGGCCGCTCTTCGGCCACCAACCTGGAATCCGTCTGATCCTTCACCTCATGCGGCTTCGTCAGATGCCGCACCCCATTTGGGAAGCGGCGTCACCCGAGGGCTTCGGCCTATGGGTGACGTCCTTCGTCCACAGGGCGAACTTTCCCGCAAACACGCGTGCCACCAGCATGCAAGGAAATTCATGAAACATCACAGAGTACATAATCACGTTACCTTCAACCGGCTTCGGCGCCGCAAGGCTCCGTTGTCCGTCATCCAATCCCCGTTCGTTCAGTCCCAGTCGCCAACATTGTCCCGTCAGGAGTTGGGCGCTCTCGTCGCGACCATGATCGACTGACACGATCACACGCGTTTATCGACGACGCGTGTTGCCTTGCCTTGTGATCTCGGGATGGTTCCCGGCGGCGAGATATCGACGGCGACGCTGATGCCGATGATGCGCTTGATCCTGCCGGCGAGTGTCCTGCTGGCGTCCTCGCAGCTCTGCCTGTCGGCATCGGCGCGACCCTCGACCATGATGCGAACCTGGTCCATGCGTCCCGGTCTCGTCAGCTCGATCTGATAGTGGGGAGAAAGAGCGACGCAGGCCGTGATCTGCTCCTCGATCTGGCTGGGGAAGACATTGACGCCGCGCACGATCATCATGTCATCGGAGCGGCCGGTGATCCGCGCCATCCGCCGCATCGTCCGCGCCGTTCCGGGAAGAAGCCGGGTCAGGTCGCGCGTGCGATAGCGGACGACCGGCATCCCTTCCTTGGTCAGGGTGGTGAAGACCAGTTCTCCCTCCTCGCCGTCGGGCAGCACCGCGCCGGTTTCCGGATCCACGATCTCGGGATAGAAATGATCCTCCCAGATGGTCGGACCATCCTTGGTCTCGATGCACTCCTGCGCGACGCCGGGCCCCATCACCTCGGAAAGGCCATAGATGTCGACAGCCTGGATGCCGAAGGCGCTCTCGATCTCCTCGCGCATTCCCTCGGTCCAGGGTTCCGCGCCGAAAATCCCGATGCGCAGGGACGAGGCGGCCGGGTCCAGTCCCTGGCGCCGGAACTCGTCGAGGATCGCGAGCATGTAGCTCGGCGTCACCATGATGATCTCCGGCTTGAAGTCGGTGATCAGCTGTACCTGCTTTTCGGTCTGGCCGCCCGACATCGGTATCACCGTGCATCCAAGCGCTTCTGCGCCATAGTGCGCACCCAGTCCGCCCGTGAACAGGCCATAGCCATAGGCGACATGAACCTTCATGCCAGGCCGCCCGCCAGCGGCGCGGATCGAGCGCGCCACCAGCCCCGCCCATGTATCGATGTCGTTCAGCGTGTAACCGACAACTGTCGGCTTGCCGGTCGTGCCTGAGGATGCGTGGATACGCGCCAGCCTTTCCTGTGGCACGGCAAAGAAGCCGAAGGGGTACGCGTCGCGCAGATCCTGCTTGGTCGTGAACGGAAACCGCGCCAGATCCTCAAGCGACCTCAGATCCCCGGGATGAACCCCCGCAGCATCGAACTTCACCCGGTAGGCCGCATTCCCCTCATAGGCGTGAGACAACGTCCAGCGTAAACGTTCAAGCTGATGTGCTGTAATCTCATCCCGAGACGCGCTTTCTATCGCTTCAATTGCGGCGGGTTTCATCGAATGGTCCGTTTGTTACCGGCTTCTCCCGTTGCGGAAGGATTCTACCGGAAAAGCAAGTCCGATCGCGCCGGCCGAGGACACTCTCCTCAGGCACGGCGCGACGATAGCTGTCGGAACACCGCCGTTGCAGCGGCGTCGTTCACTCAGAAGTTAAGTCTTGCCTGTATGCCCATCCATCGCGGCTGAGTGTAGGTATCGTAGGCGCCACCGAGCGGCGGAGCGGAAACGTCGAACGAGAAGGTCTTGCGGGCCTTGTCGAACACATTGTTGGCGAAGGCTGAAATTTCGAGACGCTTTTCCATTGTTTTCAGAGAAATGCGTGCATTGGCGAGCCAGCCGCCCGGAACCAGCGTCACCTGTGCATTCGTCAGCTGGGAATAGAAGTCGGCTGTGTAGATTGCGTTAAACGTTGCGCTGATCTGACCAGTGCCAATGTCGAATGTCTTGGTCGCCGCCACGTTGATTGTATAGTCCGGCGCCTGCGGAGCTTCCCGGTTCACGAGGCGGGTACCGATCGGGATATCCTCGACCTTTGTGTGTAATAGGGCAAGCCCGGCGTCGAACTGCAAGCCCATGCCCGGACGCGCCGACAGCTCGAAATCCGCGCCGTAGATTGTCGCACCAGTGTTGAACAACGTGAAGTTAAAGCCGCGCTGGTCGAATGCCTGATAGTCTGAATAGTCGTAGTAGAAAAAGGCGCTGTTGAAACGGACGCGACGGTCAAGCAGTTCGAACTTGCCCCCAACCTCATAGGCCATCAGGTTTTCACCCTTGAACCGGAATCCGCTGAGCGGCGCCTGTCCGACAAAGCCGGCATTATAGTTGAATGCCTTATAACCCCTGTTGATACTGGCATAGAGCAGCGTGTCCCGGTTTGGCCTCCAATCCAGTGCCAACCGCCCGGAGACGCCAGTTTCCCCGTGCTTGTCTGTGGTCACACCTGCGGCGGCAAGCGAACCAGGCGCAATGAACACCGGACACAGCGGGCCCGTGCATATTTCAGAATAATAATAATCCTTTTCATCGCGCGTCACACGCGCACCCGCCGTCAACTGGAGCTGATCGGTCAGGTCATATTCGGCCTGGGCAAAACCCGAATAGGATTGCGTATCCACGCTATAGTTCGCGCGGGGATAGGTGGCGAATGCAGGGAGGTTGAAACCCTGAAAATAATCGCCCTTGATGTTGAGGTAATAAAGGCCCGCGGTCCAGCGAAACGCGCCCTCGTCCTCGATCAGCCGAATTTCCTGGGTAAAATGCTTGGCGTCCGCATCCTGAAGGAAGACGCCGATGTCGACGGGCGAAAAATCGTTGTCGGCCGCATAGGCACTTTTCAGGCTCTGATAACTGGTTACCGTTGCCAACGAATATCCACCGCCAAGATCGAGATTGATCTTGCCGCCCACCGTCCATGTCTCGCGGGTGAATCGCCCGGGGAAGTTGAAAGATCCGGTATAGGGGTCCCCGTCGGCATCCGCATAACCGAAGCCTGTCGGCGATCCGGCAGGCAGGGGAATGCCTAGACCATCGGCATCCTGCGTTGCGCCAGTGATCATCGCACCGCCCGTCGCGACAGGCCGGATCTTGTACCAGTCCGCGAACAGGTTGACCGTCAGAGCGCTGCTCGGCTCCAGTTTGACCTGAAAACGGGCCGCCCAGGTATCGTTGGCCAGAAGGGCCGGACCCAGATCGTTTTTAACGTATCCGTCAGCCTTGTTCTTGAGCACTGCAAGGCGCGCGGAAATGCCCTCAGCGACCGGTCCGCCAAGCGCGGTCTCTACACGCACCTGATTGTAACTGCCCACAGTCACGTCGACGAAGCCGTCAAGCTCCTCGCCCGGCTG